>JBILLP010000385.1:0-4004 GCA_044376025.1 Bradymonadia bacterium | reverse complement strand
TTGCCGTCTCGTCGGCGCCCGAAACCCTGAACGACAGCACCGACCCCGTCCGCAGGTAGTCCCGCGCCACGACCTCGCGGTCGGGGTGGTTCGACAGCGACGGGTGAAAGACCTCCTCGACCCGCGGATGCGCCGCCAGCGAAGCCGCCACGCGCGCCGCCGACTCGCAGCGCCGTTGATGCCGTGACTCCGCGACCCCGAGCCCATCGAGCACCACCGCCGCCCGGCGCGCATCGAGGATGCCTCCACGCATCGCGAGCAGGTCCATCACGGCGTTCGCGGTCGCGATATCGTCGGTGGCGACATACCCCCAGAGGTCGCGATCGCTGCCGCCGAGTGCCTTGGTTCCGCTGGCGACCACGACATCGACGCCCTGCGCCAGCAGCGGGGTGCGAAAACCCCATGGCGTCGCGATCGTCGAGTCGACCACGAGCCGAATCCCCGGGGCGCGAGCCCGCGCAGCCCCGACCCGCTCGACCAGCGCGGGGATATCCTGGGCGCGCATGCGGGGATTGGTGAAGGTCTCGACGAAGACCACGCGCGTCTCGTCCCGGATCGCCGCGTCGAGGCCGTCGAGGTCACCGTCATCGAACAGTGAGACGCCTCCGCCGAGCCGCTCGGTCAGCCAGCGGGCGTAGGTGCGCGACTTGTTGTAGGTCTGCCGACCGATGACCACGTGTGCGCCGGGCGCCAGCAGCGCGTCGAGCACCAGCGCGGTGGCCTGCATGCCGCAGTCGCAAATGACGGCAGCCCGGGCCTGCTCGAGCTCCCGAACACGCTTGATCAGGGCGGCGCCCGCGTCGGTGCCATAGCGGGCGTACAGCGACGGCAGCTCCGACCAGCAGGACTCCCCGGCCAGCAGCGCCGCAGCCTTGGCCTCCTGCCACGCCGCGACCCGGTCGCCACAGAGCAGGTCGAGCTGCACCGTCGGCTCCGACGGGTGCAGCCAGGGACTCCCCGTGGCCGCCGCCTGCGCGTCGAGCGCGTCGTGCAGCGCGGCGGTCTCGGGCGCAAGGTCATCGGGCGGCGGCGTCGCCAGACGCGGCGCCGCCTCGGCGTACCGGTCGCCTGCCTGACTCATTCGTGCACCCCGAGCACCAGCGCATCGACCACCCGAGCGAGGCGCCGCGTCGCCTCGAGCACGCCTCCCATCGTCGCGTGGTCCGACGGCGACAGCACCAGGCCGATCGAGACGCGCTCGCCGTGACCGCGCTGGGCTCGGGACAGCACCTCGAGACCGGCACGCCTGACAATCGTCTCAATGCGGCGGTCGAGCCCCGGGTGCGGCTCTGCGGTGACGCGCAGGTAGTGGCGCCGTACGCCCGCGGGCGCAGAGCCGTCGAAACCGGCGGGAGCGGGCGCCGGCACGGGCCAGCGCACCGAGTTCTTCTGCGCGACATCGATCAGGTCGCTGAGGAGCGCATTCGCGGTCGGGAGCCCGCCCGCGCCCTTGCCGAAGAAGCTCAGGTCTCCCGCTGTCGCGCAGCGCAGGTAGACGGCGTTGTACTCCTCCTCGACCGAGGCCAGCAGGTGCCACGAGGGCAGCAGCAGCGGCTCGACACCCATGGCGAAGCTGCCGCCCGTGCGCGACGCGTAGGCGAGCAGCCTGATCCTGAACCCGAGGCATTCGGCAAGGTCGTAATCCGCCAGGTCGACATTCCCGATGCCCGCGACATGGAATTCCCCCGGCCGAATCCAGGTGCCAAAGGCGCGGTAGGCAAGGATCGAGAGCTTTGCGGCCGCGTCATGGCCGTCGATATCCGCCGTGGCGTCTGCCTCTGCCAGCCCCTTGCCCCGCGCCTCCGCGAGGGCCTCCTCGAAAGGCACCTCCTGCTCCATGCGCGTGATGACGAAATTGCAGGTGCCATTCACAATGCCAGCGAGGCTCTCGATCTCGTCTCCGCGCAGCGCCAGGTGCCGCACGATCGGCAGCGCCGCCGCCGCCGCTGCCTCACAGCAGAGCGGCGTCGCGGTGCGCTCCGCGAGCGTACCGAGCTCGCCGAGGTGCGCCGCGAGGATCGCCTTGTTGGCGGTGACCACCGGCTTGCCGCCGGCCAGGGCGGCCCGGAGCACCGGCGCCAGCGCCAGCCCGCCGGCCGCCTCGACCACCACGTCGATCGCCGGGTCGCTGACCAGCTCCGCAGCGTCTGTCCCCGGCTCGAGTCCGGCCGCCACCGGCGCCCTCGGCTTCGACGGGTCACGGACGACGAGGCGCGTCACCGCGAACCGCACGCCGTAGCGGTCAACCAGCGCCTCACGCTGCCGCTCCAGCAGTTCGAGCAGCGCGGTCCCGACCGTGCCGCACCCGATCAGGCCGATGCGCAGTTCCCGGACAGGCACGCGCCCGATGCCCTCGAAGCGCGGGCGCCGGTCTTCGCCTGCCTCCGGCTCGAAGGCACGGGCTCCGCGCAGCAGCTCGGCGAGCCGCTGCTGATCGGCCAGAAAGGCGTCATGGCCGAACTCCGACTCCAGGGTCCAGAGCGACGACTGTGCGCCCGTCGCCTGGAGCTCCCGGTGCAGCTCGACCTGCAGCTCCCACGGGAAGAGCTGGTCGCCCGGCACTCCCACCACGATGGTCTCCGCGGTGACCCCCGCGAGGGCCGCCCGACGCGACAGCGCGTCGTCGCCGATGGCACCGCGGTCGATCGCCTCGCTCAAGAACAAGAAGGTGCGGACCGGGAAACGCTCCGCGAAGCGACGCCCGTGGTGGTCGAGGTAGTCGGCTACCGGGGGGCGCTGGTGCTCACGCCGAAACGACTCGAAGCGCGTGTCGAGCTCGAGCCGCCCGCGGTAGGTGAGCATGCCGAGTTGCCGGGCCCGGATCATGCCGGTCGTGACGTCGCCGTTGCGGAGCCCATCGCGCACCAGCTCCCGCTGCAGGTGGCGCGTCGCGGTGCCCCAACCGTCGGGGCGCAGCCCGGCAGATACCGTGATCAGCCGCCCGCACCGCTCGGCATGGCGCACCGCAAAGGCCGCGCCGACCATGCCCCCGAGGCTTGCACCGACCCACGTAACCGGCCGCGCGACACCGATCGCCCGCAGCCAGACCGCCACGAGGTCGGCGAGCCCGAGCACCGAGAGCGGAGGCGCCTCCTCCTCGAATCCCTCCCAGCCCGAACCGTTTCCGGGCCAGCAGGGGCAGAGCACGGTGACCCGATCGGCGTCGATCAGGTCGGGGCCGAACAGCGCCGGCCACCACGCGTCGGCGGCGGGCTCGTCGCGTCCGAGCGGGAATGGCGACGCCGTGATCCCGCCCACAACCACGACCACGGGCGCCGTGCCGAGCGGCGGCCCGAACGACCAGCCCGAAAGCCGCACGCCACGCAACGTGTGGCCCTCGATGACGAGCTCGTCGAGGGAGACATCGTGACAACGCAGCGGGCGGCACGTGACAGCAGTATTCGGCATTCGTGTCCCGGACTCACGAAAATCCCCCGGGAGCGAGGCTACCCTCCGCACGGTCAACGGCCAAGCGGTCACCGCGGACCTTTTGAAGTTTTCACATCCCGTCACATGCCGCGGGATTCGACATCGAGTGCCCTGAACGAGAAGGGGTAGGCCACCACGACCGACCGGCCGTCAGGAGCAGGGAATCGCATGCGCCCGATCACGCGGAGCAGGCAGGACTCGACATTCCGGTTGTCCATCGTGTTCTCGGTCACGGCCGCCCCCGTCACCGCGCCGTCGAGGCCGATCACCCACGTCGACCCGATGCGGCCCGACAGCCCCGCGTGCTGCTGCAGCTCACCCTCGTAGCAGAAGCGGAACGCGTTGCGGTGACGCCGCACCACCGCCTCGACCTGCGCCGCCGACAGCCCGGCACCGACGCTCTGTGCGCGCTGGGCCTCGACGTACGAGGTCGGCCGTGCCTCGCGACGGGGCAGCGAGCCACGTCGACCCGGGCCGCTCGAGGTGTCGAGGCCTGTGATCGGGCCACCCGCGCCGCCGCTCCCAGGCCCCGGGATGCCACCGGGGCCCGACATCCGGGCGATTCCCGCTCGGCC
>JBILLP010000033.1:0-12410 GCA_044376025.1 Bradymonadia bacterium | reverse complement strand
ATTCGACTGCATGGGACGCTCCCTCCGTGGGCTCCATGTTGCGGGCGGAGCGTGAGCGTCGTGGCCTGACGCACAAGGAGCTGGCCGGGGTGACCCGGATCCAGCAGCACCTGCTCGGATACCTCGAAGAGGACCGCTTCGGGGAGTTCCCCGCGGAGGTCTTCGCACGTGGCTTCCTGCGGAACTACGCCCGGGAGCTCGGCCTTGACGAGCGAGAGGTTGTCGAGCGCTACCTCGAGCAGACCGGCATCGAGCGGGACCCGGTGCGCGTGTCGCTCGAGACCGGGGCCGTCGAGGCCGTCTCGAGGTCGCCCGGCTTCAAGTTCCCCGACCCCGCCCGGCTCGGCGCTGCTGCCTATGCGGTGGCCATTGGCGTCTTTGTGATCGGCCTCGCCGTGTCCGTCCTCATCTTCGGGGGCGACGATACCAACTCCGCGGCCTCCTTCCAGCCGACTCCGACCAAGGACAGCTGGCATCCTGCCTCGGGCGGTCAATTCGACTGGCAGTCAGTCCGCGAGAACTAGCCCCCTTCTGTATCGAGTCAGGTCGCGGACTCCCTCGGTTCCCCGGGGGGCCGCCTTGTTTGGGGGAGCGCGGATAGATGGCGGGATCAGGCAAGATTCTCGTCGAGAGCATCCAGCGGCTCCTGCGCAGGAACGCCGACCGGAACCTCGTCAAGCTGCTGCGCCGTGCCCATGCGGCCGACATCGCGGCCGCGCTCGCCGCCGTCAGCGCCGCCGACAAGCTGCGACTCTTCAGGCTCATCCCCGACGTCGAACTGCAGGCGGAGACCCTCAGCGAGGCAGGGCTCGAGTCGCAGCGCATCCTGCTGCCCTCCCTCCGCGACGACGAACTCATCGAGATCCTCAAGGCGCTGTCGGGAGACGATGCCGCCGACCTCCTTGCGCTCCTCCCTGACGAGCGGTCGGCACATCTCCTCTCGCAATGGAAGGGCGAACAGGCCAGCGAGGTCGACACCCTGCTCGCCTACGGGGCCGACACGGCCGGCGGACTCATGTCGCCGCATGTGTTCGCGCTCCCGGGCCAGACCACGTGCCGCGAGGCCATCGAGACCCTCCAGTCGAGCCACGAGGAGATCGAGATGGCCTTCTACCTGTACGTCGTCAACGAGCACGGACAGCTCGTCGGCGTCTGCAGCCTGCGGCAGCTCGTGATCAGCGACGCGAACCGGTCACTCGAGTCGATCATGACCACTGACGTCGTCAGTGTCCGCACCGACACCGACCAGGGCGAGGTCGCCAGCACCGTCGCCAAGTACAACTTCCTCGCCATCCCGGTCGTCGACGAGTCGAACAAGCTCGTCGGCCTCGTCACCGTCGACGACGTCATCGACGTCATCCAGGAGAAGCATACCGAGGACATCCTCATGATGGCCGGCGCGGGTGGCGTCGACCTCTACGAGGCGATCACCCCGGTGAACTCCGCCCGCACGCGCATGCCGTGGCTGGCCGCGACCTTCATCGCCGGGCTGGGCTCGATGCTGGTGATCTCGTCGTTCGAGTCGACACTCGCGCGGGTCGCCGCGCTCGCGGCCTTCATCCCCATCACCCTTGGCATGGGTGGCAACGTCGGCACGCAGGCCGCGACGATCGTGACGCGCGGGCTGGCGCTCGGGCGGGTGCAGGTCACCGATTTCGCGCGCGTCGTCGGGCGCGAGGTCGCCGTCGGCGCGATCGTTGGGCTCGTGTATGGTGCGCTGCTCGCCGTCGCGGCAACGCTCCTCTTTCACGAGGGAAACTCGAGCGAGGGCTGGCAGGTCTGGCAGCTTGCGGCGACCGTGTCGCTCTCGGTGGCAACCTCGATGACGATCGCAGCCTCGCTCGGGGGCGCCGTTCCGCTCGTCTTCGCCCGGCTCGGCATCGACCCTGCGGTGGCGACGAACCCGGTGGTCACCACGTCGACCGACCTCATCGGTGTCACGGTGTACTTCATGATCGGCCGCTTCTTCTTTCACCTCTGAGTGGCGGACCCCGATGCGGCGCGAGGCATTCGAGTCGAGGGCCGTCGTGCTCCGGACGGTGCCCTACGGCGAGGCAGACCTCATCGTCAGCCTGCTCACGCTCGAAGCCGGCAAGCGGAGCGGGTTCGCCCGCGGCGCCCGCAAGTCGTCGCGGCGCTTCAGGGGAGGGCTGCACCCGCTGTCGCTCGTCCGCGCACGGCTGGCATCGCGTGGGCACGACAGCCTCGATGTGCTGAGCGAGTCCGAGGTTGTCGGCGACATGTCGACGCTCGGACGCAACCTCGCAGCCTTCGCAGCGGCCTCGGTGGCATCGGAGTTCACCGACACGCTGCTCGACGAGCAGCAGGGCGACGCCGAGCTGTTCGGCAGGCTTGTCCGGCTCCTCGAGTGGCTCCGCGTTCCCGAACGGCGCCCCGAGCTCTGCTGGGTCGGGCTCAACCGCTACATGCAGGCCCTGCTCGACGACCTCGGGGTCACCCCCGACTGGGGGTCACTCGGGCGGAGCGACTCCGACGATCTCGACGAGGTCGTGGGTGGATTCTCGCCCGACCACGGCCTGCTCGCGCGGGCCGGCGTCGGCCAGGCCTCGGGCATCCGCTGGCTTACCGAGCGCCAGGTCCGGTACCTTGCCGCCGTCCAGTCCGCGAAGGTACCCGAGCCCGGATGCCTCGACGCGGGCGCGGCGGTCGGCGAGGTCCTCCGCGATATCGCCGTCGCCCAGAGCCAGCGCGCGATCAAGTCGTGGGACTTTGTGCGTGGTGCGCTCCCGGGCAGCTAGCGCCGCCACGTCGCGCCGTTGCGGAGGCGCTCGTGCGCGGTCGCGAAGTCCTCGGGCGGCTCGACCTCGAAGCGAAGCCGGCTCCCGTCGACATGGGTGAAGCCGAGCGTGCGTGCGTGCAGCGCCACGCGACCGATCAGCGCGTTGTCGGCAACGGTGCGGCCGGCGTAGAGCTCGTCACCGAGCAGCGGGCATCCGGCCTCTGACAAGTGCATGCGGATCTGGTGGGTACGCCCTGTCTCGAGGCGCGCCTCAACCAGCATCGCGCCGTCTCGAAAACGCTCGAGCACGCGGTAGTTCGTGACCGCTCGGCGCCCCTCGGCACCGCGCCCTGTGAAGCGCCGCCGGTCGTCAGGGTGCCGCCCGTGGGTCGTCTCGATGCGCCCTGCGTCCTCGAGCCCGGGACCGTTCACGCGGACACAGAGCAGGTGGTAGCTGCGTTCGACGGAGTGCGCGGCGAACTGTGCCGTCAGCAGGGCGTGAGCCCGGTCGGTCTTTGACACGACCAGCAAGCCCGACGTCTCCTTGTCGATCCTGTGTACAATGCCCGGACGCAGCACATCGCCGATGCCCTCGAGGTCGTCGATGTGGTGGAGCAGTCCGTTCACCAGGGTCCCGCTCGCGTGCCCTGGGGCCGGGTGTACGACAAGCCCCGAAGGCTTGTTGACGACGACGACGTCGGGGTCCTCGAAGACGATGTCGAGGTCGATCGGCTGCGCCAACGCCTGCAGGGGTTCTGGATCAGGCGCGTGCACGGTCCAGACCTGACCGGGAACCACCCGTGTCGAGGTGCGGGTCACGGCTCCCCGCTCGCCGTGGACCCTGCCTGACGCAATCCAGACTTCGAGGCGTGCGCGGGAGACCCCGGTGGCACGCGCGCAGAACGCGTCGAGTCGCGTCCCGGCGTCGGGCTCCCCGACCTCGAGACGCCAGACCGACATGGCTCAGAAGATCCGCGAGTGGACGTTCGTGTGCGGGGCGAAGATCTGGTCGATCACCGCCTTCTGCAGCAGGTTGGTGCCTGAGACGATGTCCTCGGAGACCCGGTTCGACCAGAGCTGCACCGCCTCACGCAGGTCGTCCTCGAGCTCCTCGAACAGCCGGTCGTTCTCGATCCCGCGCCGGATCTTCTCACCGTTGTAGATCGTGATGTCCGACGCCATGGCGCGGGCGAGGCGGGCCGCCTGCTCAATCGAGGTGATCTTGCTCATCTTCGGGCCTCCGGGGTTCTTCTGTTCCGCCCGCCGACGGCGAACGTCTCAATGGTGGTCGAGTGCGTAGCACTTCAACCGCCCTGAGATAATCCTCCACAAATCGCTCCTCGTCCAGTCCCAGCACGCGCGCAACCTCTCGCACGTACGCGCGCAGGTAGACGGCCCGCGGCAGCGCCTCGACCTCCATCGACTCGATCGCCTCGAGGTAACGGATGCCGATGCGCGTCTCGAGGCTGAGCTCGCGCTGTCCGATGCCTCGGCGTTCACGGGCCTCGCGCACCGCGCGACCCGGTCCGCGGGCTGTCGGGCGCGCCGGCCTTGGCACAACCTGTGTCTCGAACGAGGCGCGTGCCTCCTCGAGCCGTCGAGAGAGCTCCGCGCGTACCGAAGCCGGCACCACCGGGACCCGGTGTCCGGCGTCACGTCGGAGCGCCTCCCAGATCGCGCGGTAGGCGCGCTCACCCTCTGCGGCTGCGGAGCTTCCCGTCATGCCGAGCAGCCAACGGTGGGGGTCGGCGGCGCGCAGCGGCGGGGGCTCGCCCGCGGGCGCGACCGCGGTCATCCGCTTCGGGAGGTCCGGCAGCCGCCCCTCCGCGACGTCGGCCTCAAGGGTCGACAGGTCGAGGAGTCCGCGGGGCCTCGCCCAGCAGCCTGTCGTCTCGCGGAGCACCAGCGCCAGCAGCGCGTCGAGCGTATGCTCGTTCGCCGCCGTCCGCGTTGCCGCCACGACGTCGATCGAGTCAACCTCACGGGTGCCGTCGTCGGCTCCGCGGAGCCCCCCCTCACCCCGCCGCACGAGCAGCCAGCGCTGTGCCGCGCGTGACCAGACCCCGCGGCGCCACGGAGCCTCGAGGCCCCCGAGGTCCCAGATCGCCAGATCGTAGCCACCCGTCACCAGCACGACCTCGCCGAGGTCGCAAGACCCGTCGTGACGGCGCTCCGGGCTCCACAGGTCAACCGTGGCCGCTCCGCGCGAGGCCCGGAGCAGGTCGGGACCGACCGGCACCAGGTCGAGGCCGAACTGCCGAGCCGCTCCCGCCAGGCTTCCCGGCCAAGGCGAGGCATCGACCACCAGTGTGCGCCTCTCCGGGGATTGCCGGACCCCGGTCACGAGCGCGAGTGAGGTGCCGCCAAGGCCACCTGCCGTCGAGGCAACGGCGACCCAGCGCATGTGGGTCGAGCCTGGTTCCAAGGGTGGGGTGCCGAGCTGCATCGGCTCCACCGTGACGCCGGCGCCGCGGCCGGTCAAAAAGCGCGGCGGTGACCCGGTCTGCTCAGGGGCTCCGGCTGCAGAGCCCCGAGCTCGCCGCCGCGGGCGGAAGCACCGGGCTCACCTGGTCGCTGATGTTGAAGCCCGGGGTCACCTCGTCGACCTCGTAGATCGTCGCGACGCCGCCATTCCAGTGGATGCGCGCGACGTCCCAGAAGTCCTCCCCACTCGACAGGCGCCGGTTCGGGTACTCTGCCTGCAGCGCGCCGTTGATGAAGATTCGAACCGTGGCGTACGACGTTCCGAATGCCTCGCGGTAGTAGTGGGCTCCGACCGCGTACCACTGGCAGTCGACCGGGTTCGGCAGGCTGATGGTCTCCGGCCCGCGGCCGTTCGTGTCGTCGAAGTCGAGACGTGGCGTCTCCGGCGCCCAGTCGGGCTCGGGGACCTCCCAGTAGGTGTCGTTGGTCTGCGAAAACCAGGGTGCGTTCATCTTCAGCAGGTGCAGGTCGAGGTCGGCACCCTCGTTGTCGCCCTCGTTCGGGTCGTCGGGGGTGTGCCACTCCAGCTCGACCGCGATCGCCCTGGTTGGGTAGGCCCGCACGGTGACGTCGGCGACATCGCAGCCGGGGACGCCGTCGCCGTCGACGACCTCGAGCCTGAAGCGGTACTCGCCGGCAAAGTAGATCGTGTACTGCTGGTAGGCGGGGTTGAGCGGGTCAGAGCCCCAGGGCTCAAGGCCGTTGATCGCGCCGGGAGGTGTCGCGCCCGGCACCACCGACCAGCGGTACGACCCGATGATCCCGTCGGGGTCGTAGGACTCGGTGGCGTCGAGGATCAGCAGGTTGGACCCGCTCGGCTCCGCCCAGTCGATCTCATCGGAGCGCCGGTTCTGCGGGTCGTTGAGGATGAAGCCCTTGGCAACCGCGATCGGGCAGACCACCGCCGCGCCGACCCCGGCGAGCCCGACCTGCGCCGGAGCCGCCGCCTGGCCGTTGGCCTGGTTGTAGCCGACCTCGAGCACCCCGGCCTGCGGAACCCCGATCGCGGTCGGGCGGTAGGTCAGCACGACACTCACGACCTCGTCGGCTCCGATGCGGATCGGCAGTGTCGGGGCGCCGAGGTCATCGATGTCGAACGCAGGGTCACTCCCGGGCGCAATCGCCAGGCTGGTCAGCGTCAGTGGCAGGCCGCCCACGTTCGAGATGGTCACGCTCTGCCGCGCCGTGCCGCCCACCGGCCGCTCGCCGAAGTCGACCGGGTTCGGCGACACGCTGAGCAGCGAGTCGTCGGCCCTGCCGTTGATGCGAAAGCGCGCCAGCTCCCACGTCGCGCGCTCGGCATCGAGCGATGCCTCCTTCACGGTGCAGCCGTCGGTCCCGTAGTCCTGGATGTCGTACCGCACGAGTACCTCGGACTGCGCGACTCCGGGCGAGGTCGGGGCATAGGTGACATCGATGTCGAGCCAGGTGAGCGGTGACTCGTCGCCGAGCGCGGCGGTCGAGCCGATCTCGAACGGCTGCCCGGGCGTGTCGCCCCGTGCCGCCAGCGCCTCGTCGATGTTCGCCGTCATCTCCGCGTCACCCGTGATGACGACCTCGCAGATGCGGGCGTTCGCAAACCCGGCGTTGAAGATCCGGAGCGTCGACGTCTGGGTCGAGTCGAGCTGCACCACGCCGAACTCGAGCGGATCCGGTGCCCCGAGCAGGTTCGGCAGCGACGGCGCCGCCTGCACCGGCAGCTGCACCACCCGCTTGGCCGGGTCATTCGACCGGATCGCGAGCACGCCCGAGGTGCGTCTGTAGGTCGTGGGCGCGTAGGTCAGCCGCAGTGAGGTCCTCTCACCGGGTGCGATCGAGCCCGCCTCGAACGGCTCGAGCGTGACGAAACCCGAGTCGGTCTCGATGACGGCCGACGAGATGCGCAGCGCGCCATCGCCCGTGTTCTGCACCAGGACAGTCTGTGTCTGGCTGTTGCCGATGGCCACCGAGGAGAACTGGACCGAGCCGGTCGACAGCAGGATGCTCGGCTGCGACGCAGAGGTCACATCGCTGCAGCCGCTTGCCAGGAGCAGGACCGAGAAGAGGGCGAGCCAGAGTGAGAATCGTCGCAGCATCGGTCGACCCAGCGTCAGGAGGCTTGGCATGAAAGCTATCGGTCGTGCCGCATGCGTGTCAACGCCGCCCCGGTTGCCAAGGACCGGTGGGCGGCGCTACCGGCTCCGCGGCGTCCCGCGCGGACGCGCCACTCCCCACGGAGCAAACATGAGCAGCCCACGATGGTGGATGGCGGCGCTGGTGGTCCTGACGCTCCTCGGCGGGAGCGGCCAGGCCCGGGCGTCTGGCATCGACCCGCTGCAGGCGAGGGTTGAGGAGGCGGTTCGCTCGGACGGGACGCTCCCCGGGCTTGCGGCCGTCATAGACATGGCGGGCTGGTTGCCGTGGCGGTCGGCTGACGACAGCGCACGGCTGATGGCTGAGCTCGCAACGACGCTCAAGGACCCGGTCGCCGCCGCCTTCGCGCGCTACCAGGAGCTCCTGATCCGCTCGATGGTGGGCAAGCCGACCGCGGAGGCCGAGGCCAAGCTCGGGTTCATGTTGAACTGGTGGGCCGTGGGACCCTTCTCGAACGACGGCGGTACCGGGCTCGAAGAACCGATGCCGCCCGACGCCGGGTTCTCGACCGAGGCGACCTACCAGGGGTCGGTCGTCGAGGTCCGCTGGCGCGAGCTTGGGGGGCCGACCGGTACCGGCTACTTCGACCTGCAGGAGCGCTTCTTCCCCTCCGCGAGCGCGGTCATCTACGCCGCGAGCGGTATCGAGCTGCCGCGGGCGGCCACCTACCGCTTCTGGATGGCGATCGACGGGGGGTACCGCCTCTGGATCGACGGCAGGCCGGTCGTCGCGCGCCGCCACCACCTCGGCGGCTTCTTCATGCGCGACTTTGTCGACGTGCCGCTCGGTGCGGGGCGTCACACCGTGGTCGTCAAGCTCGCGGGGGCCGACTCCGCGCTGGGGTTCCACATGAGGGTCACCGATACCGCGGGCCAGCCGGTCGCCTTCACCGCCGCGGAGCCGGCCGCAGGCGCGCTCCAGCCCCTCGTCGCCGAGGACTGGCGCGAACCGGGCTGGCTGGGCGACCGCTACCGCATCGACCGGAGCCGCTGCCGCGACGTTGCCTCGGAGGCGATGGTGCTCCAGCGCCTCCGGCCTGCCGACCCGTCGCGTCCGTGGGCGGCGGCGGAGACGACCATGAAGTCGCTGACGGACTGCACGGCGGCTGACTGGCACAGGCTCTCACTCGGGGAGCGCGAGTCATGGGTGGCCCAGACCTACCTCGACCGGGCGATGACGATGCAGCCCAGCCCTGAGATCCGGCTCGACTGGGCGACCTACCGGGAGCGAGAGGGCTCGGTGGAGTCGCGGCGCCTCGCGCGCGCGGAGGTCGAGGCCATCATCCGCGAGACGGGCGGGTGGGCGCCGGCTCGGCACCGGCTCGCGGACTTCCTGGCCAACGCCGGATTCGCGGAGTGGGCCTTTGCCGAGCGGAAAGCGGCCCTCGACGACAACCCCGACGCGCTCCCGCTGCTGCGAGGACTGCTGGGCGACGCCGTCGAGACCGATCGCTTCGACCTCGAGGCGAGGCTGCGCGAACAGATCGCCCGCCTGAGGCCGGCGGTCTGGTCCGACGTCGAGGGGTTGATCGCCCGCTACGTCTCGCTGGGGCGGCAGGACGAGGCCAAGGCGCTCGCCGATCGGGTCGTCGGGTTTGTGCCCCGGTCGATGCCGGTCCGCCTCGCCTACGCCGAGTACGCGTGGGCGGCGGGCGACCCGTCGCTGCGCGCGCAGGCGCTGCAGGAGGCGCTCGGGCTCTGCCCGGACTGCGCGGAGGTCTGGCGCACGCTGGCGCTCGACGCGGTCGCCGCAGGCGATGAGGACGGAGCCCTCGAGGCGGCCGAGGCTGCGCTGGCCCGCTCGCCGCAGGACCCCTCGCTCCGGGTGCTCCGAGACAACCTCGCCGACACCGCCGTCTCGTTCTGGCGGTCGCGGGCCATCGACGACGACACGCTGCTCGGTCTCCGTGACTCCCGCGAACCGGCCCAGGGTTTCGGCTCGACATGGCTGGTCAGGCAGCGCGCCATCGAGGTCTACCCCAACGGCCTCGCAGAGACCTACGTGCGCGACGTCGCCTGGGTCCACAACCGCGACGCCGCCGATCGCTGGACCCAGTACTGGCTCAGCTACGAGCCCGACGCAGAGACCGCGACCGTGCAGCGTGTCGCCGTGTTCAAGCCCGACGGCAGCGTGCGGGAGAGCTTCAGCTCGCGCGAGTTCGATTCTGACGGCGGGGCGGGCAACATGTACTTCCAGGTCCGCTCCCGACGGCTCGACATCGCCGCGGTGGAGCCCGGGGACGCGATCTCGGTCGAGTACACCGTGTCGGACACCGCCGCCCGGAACATCTTCGACGACTACTTCGGCGACTACTGGCCCGTGCAGAGCGAGGAGCCCACTGCCCTTGTCGACTACGCCGTGCTGCTGCCTTCGGGACGCACGCTGAACACCAACTTCGACACGATCGAGGGGGCCGAGCACTCCGTCACGCAGCTCGGCGAGACCACCCTGTACGAACTGTCGATGCTCGATGTCCCGGGCGTGCCCTACGAGGCGGCAACGGCCGGGCCTGCCGAGCTCTACGCCTACGCCTCGGTCTCAACCGCGCAGACCTGGGACGAGCTCGGCACCTGGTACTGGCACCTCGTCAAGGACCAGCTCGTGCTGACCGACGACATGCGCGCCAAGGTCGCCGAGCTGGTCGCCGGCAAGGCCACCGAGGCAGAGAAGGTCGCCGCCATCCAGAACTTCGTCGTCCGCAACACGCGCTACGTGGGGCTCGAATTCGGCATCCACGGCTACAAGCCCTATCGCACCTCAGACATCTTCCAGCGACGATTCGGCGACTGCAAGGATACCGCCTCGCTGATGAAGGTGTTGCTGAAGGAGGCCGGAATCGACGCGAGGCTGGTCCTGCTGCGTACCCGCGACCTGGGCCGCGTGCGGAGCGGTCCGCCGAGCCTTGCGCTGTTCAACCACGCGATCGCCTACGTGCCCTCGCTCGACCGCTACCTCGATGGCACGGCGAACTACAACGGCTCGAACGAGCTCCCGTCGTCCGACCAGGGCGCCTCCGCGCTTGAGATCCTCGACGGCCGGGGCGGGCGCTGGCACGAGATCCCCTTCTTGTCGGCCGAGGCGAGCCGGCGCGAGCTCGAGGTAGACGTCAACCTGACCAGCGGAGCACCGACCGGGACGCTGCGTGCCCGGTTCTTCGGCAGCTTCGCCCCCGGCGTACGCCGCGGGCTCGAGGCGGAGTCGGAGCGGCTCAAGACGCTGACGGCCTGGTATGCGGGGGCCTTCCCGGGGCTCGAGGTCTCGCAGGCTACCGTGTCCGGTGTGGGCGACCTCGAGTCGACCCCCGCCGTTGAGGCGACCTTCAGCGGCGGGAGCTGGCTCCAGCGCACGGCGGCGGAGTGGACGGTCAGGCCCTTTGGCGACGACAGCGACCTCGCTGCGCGCATGGCCGGCGCGGCGAGTCGCAACCAGACCCAGTCGATGAACGAGCGATACACCGTGCGGGAGACCTACCGGCTCGAACTGCCCGAAGGCACCTGGCTCGATGCGCCACCCGAACCCCTCGAGATCGACAACGACATCGTCTCGATCCGGGTCTTGGTCGACATCGAGGGCTCACGGGTCACGGCGAGCTTCTCGCTCACGCTCCACGCCGTCGACATCTCGCCAGATGCCTACGAGGGCTTCAGGAATGCGCTGATCTCTACCGATGCGGTGCTCGACCGGGTGCTGCGCTTCAAGCCCACCAGGGGGAACCCGTGAAGGCACGACTCTTCCTGCTGGGACTCCTCATCGTCGCCGCCTCAGCCTGTGCCGGACCCCGCACCGTCCCGCGTGAGCTGCTCAGCCCGGCCGGCGATGCCGAGCGCGAGGCGGTGAGCGACCTGCGCCTCGATGAAGTGACCGCCGACCCGTCGCGGACCGGGAGCGGCTTCGGCGCCTCGACCGCCTGGGAGGCGACCGGTCGCTCCGATCTCGCGATCGAGGCGCTGCGGCGGCCGCTTGCCAACGAGCGCCCCTGGGAACGCTGGCTCCGGACGCGCGCGATCACCCGGCTGCTGTACGGCGCGCCGGCGTCAGACCCTGCCGCCGCGGTCGGGCCGCTGCCTGCCGGGCCGTGGGGAGATGTCGTGGCGCTCTCCGAGGCGCGGCACCTCGAGATCGCCGCCGGCGTCAGGGCGCGCTTCCTCGGCGAGGGTTCGCTGGCGTCGGGTCGGTACGGATCGCCGGCGGGCTACAGGGTGGCGGGTCCCTTCGTCGTCGACGCCGCGGCCGGGCTCGATACGGCGATCCCGTCGCGGGGTTCGCTGGCCACGGTGCACGACCTGCTGCTCGATGAGCGTGAGACCGTCTGGGCCGACCATGTGCAGGACGACGCCGCGCTGCCGGCACGCGGTCGAGGCATCTGGGTTGCCGAGACCTTCGCCACGGTCGAGACGCCCGTGACACTCGCCTTTGAGGTGCACTCGACGGAGCCCTTCAGGCTGCTCGTCGACGAGACCGAGGTCGCACGGCGTGATCTCGCGGAGGCCTTCTCCAGCGACGTCGCCTACGGCTGGGTGGCCGTCGCGCCCGGCACGCACCGGGTGCGGCTGGTCCTGTACGCCGGAGCGGGCGACACCTTCGGCCTCCGGGCGCTGACCAGCGGGCCTGACCGAAAGCCCGCCCGGTTCGAGGAGTCGGCGCCCGAGGGGTGGACCCTCCCGTCAGGCACGACGCGGGTCGCGGTCGCCGATCCGCTCGCTGCCGTCCGGGCCGATCTGGTGGCAGGTGTCTACGAGCCGACACGCCTCTCCGCGGCGACGGCGACCCCGCTCGCCTGGTTCGAGTGGGCCGCCACGACCGGCGACCGCGAGCTGATGTGGGGGCTCTCGCAGCGGGAGTCGTCAGGGGCGCTCGTGGCGTGGCGCCGCGCGCAGGCGCTGGCGGTGGTCCCGTGGATCGAGGCGGCGGAGCGCGCCGACCTCAAGCGCAGCCTGTTGCGGGCGGCCGCAGGGCCCGCGTCGCGCGACGCGGAGATCGAGGCCGACCTGGCACAGCAGAGCCTCGCCGATGGGCAGGCCGACAGCGCACGTGCGCGCCTGCTCGAGGTCGT
>JBILLP010000384.1:0-4028 GCA_044376025.1 Bradymonadia bacterium | reverse complement strand
ACGCCGAGCGCAGGGCCGACACCGCTATCGCTGTTGAAGAGTGCTGCCAACGCCGACTGTGTACGGACGGCCACCTGCGCCTCTTCGCGGATCTTGTCCTCGCTGCGCGCCTCCTGGGCGGCCCCGCTCTTCTCGGCCGGCTCAGTCGGCTTGGGCGCCTTCTCGGGTGCCGTCGCCTTGGCATCATCGGCTGGCTCACCATTCGGATCGGGCTCTGCGTTCTCCTCCTCAGGCGGCGGCTCAGGCGGCTTGATCTCCGCGGACAGGATCTTGATCAGTCGCTCGTTGACCGCCGATGCCCCTTCGGACCTCGCGGGTGGAGGCACGAAGTTGACCGCGTAGATGATCGTCCCGGCCTGCAGCAGGAACGAGGTGAGGAACGAGGAGATGTAGATGCCATCGATCCCGACGACCGAGGCGATGAAGGTCAGCAGGTTCCCGCGCATGTTCGCGGGAAGCTGGGGCGCGACCTTGAGCGGCGGAGGCGTCACGAACTGGAAGAGGATCGTGATGTCGTCGAGCGCGACCTTGCCACGCGCGCCGTCGGAGATCTCGACCATCCAGGCGTCTCCGGACCGAACCGCCTTGCCCGACTCACGGAGCGCACCCACCTCGACCACTCCGTCCCCGATCGAGACGCGGCCCGACATCTTGTCGAGGAGTCGAAGGGAGTACTTGCCGCCCTTGACGTCGAAGAGGACGAAGCTCTGGGGGAACGCCCCGGACGCGATCACGAAGGAATTCTTGAGCCGCTGCCCGACCGTGACGGGCTCCCTCGTGCGGAACAGGCGCTCCTCGACCACCTGGCCGTTCTGGATGATTCCTACGCGAAGGATGCGTGGTTGATTGGCCACGGCCATGAGCTTCTCCGAGTGTGCTGTTCTGACCGAGTCCACACGGCGGTCGCCGCACCGGTCAGCCCTCTAGACAGCCCGCCAAGGTCGAGGTTCCCAACCCGCGGCACCGCCCTCAGGACTACATGTTCCTGCTGACTCCCGAACCCTGGGCGCGCTGCATCGCGGCGAACTTGAAGTTCTGGATTCCCGCTGCGCCGGCCGTCGTCATCACCTGGATCAGGACACGGTAGGGGGTGTCCGAGTCTGCGATGATGGTGGCGATCCGTGTCTCCGGGCGACCGAACTGCTTGGCCCAAGCGGCATTGTCCTCGAGCTTCTGCTCCACCTTCTGCTGGAGCACCGGGATGATCACGCTCTCTGCCGACTGCAGCGACGACGGGTCGATCTGTCCATCGTTGATGGGGACGATCGCGTCGTCCTCGACCATCACCCACTTCTTGGTCACCGAGATGGCCACCGAGTCCTTGACGGCCTGATCGGTGTTGGAGTGAGGCAGGCGGAGATCCGCACTCTCACTGATCGAGACCGGGTCTGACGAGTACTGCTTCAGAAGGAAGACCAGCAGAACCGTCATCATGTCGATCATCGCGTTCAGGTTGAGTTCGAACTCGCCCTCGATCCGCGACAGCAGCGCCTTCTGGCGGCGGCGCTCCTTCTTCTTGGCAACGTACGGATCCGCTCCCTCGCCGTCCGACGTGAAGTCGCCCTGGATTTCTTCAGCCATGTATCCTCCAGACGCAGCTCAACAGCATTGCTCGGCGTCAGCCACCAGAGGCGCGCGGCGCGAGCAGGACCGGGAAAGGGAACAGATCGTAGCGACTCGAAACCGGCTTGCCGGCCGGGACCAGGTACTTGGAGGTCTCGAGGTCCTCGATTCTGGGGTTGGAGCCGTCGCCAAGCAGGTAGACGCCCACGTCGGACGTCGCGCTCGGAGCGCCAGGATCCTTGCCTTCGGGCTTCAGCAGGAAGCGGGCCGTGTCCATCGTCTTGATGATTGACGCGAACGGGACCTCCTGATCTGCCGTGATCGAGATCACGCTGTTGTTGTCCTTCGAGAAGGCCTCGAACCACTTGGGGTCCAGCCGGATCTTCACGAGCTGGTTGTACAGCGCGGCATAGTCGAGCCGCTTCACAAGGCTGTCTGCGTCAGACGTCCCCTCACGGAGGCAGATCGTCGGCCTGATGGCGGCGCCCGGAGCGGCGCCGGCCGCTCCTCCGCAACGCTCAATGGGCTGCGCGTACGGGGCGAAGTCGGGCAGGTTCGACTGGTCGAAGATGCGGAACCCATCCTTGGAGATGTACACGGCGACCTTCGGGACCCTGACCTCTTCCTGATCGCTTGGAGCCGACTTTCCAGATGAGGGAGAGCGAGGGCTGCTTACGTCGATGACGCCGACCTGGACGATGACCGCCTGCGTCAGCAGGAAGAACATGACCGTCGTCATCATGTCGATCATGGCCACGAGGTTGAGTGGAACCTCGCTCTCGTGGCGATTGCGGAGCGCCTTGCCTCTCCGCTTCTCGGCCCTGCGTGCGAAGAAGGCCAGGTTCGAGCCCTCGTCGGCCCCCTGCGCCGTTTCGTTCTGTTCGGTCATGGTCGATCAGCCATCTGTTCGCAGCCGGCTCTCACCGGTGCGCGTGTGCATGGGACGGGTCGGCTCGAGCGCGGACTCCAGTTCAGCCTTCGTCGGCTCCAAGCTTGCCCTTGCCGTAGGCGACGAGCAGGTTCTCAACCTTGACGGCGTACTGGTCCAGCTCCTCGATGATCTTCTTCGAGATGGCCGACAGACCGAGGTGAGCGAACATCGCCACGATGGCGACGCTCAGTCCGAAGGCCGTCGCGCGCATGGCGAGAGCGATACCGGCCGACAGGATCTTCTGGCGGTCTTCGGGGGCGGCATCGGCGAGACCGCCGAAGGCCACGATCAGACCGTGGATGGTCCCGAGCAGTCCGAGCAGCGTTGCGATGTTCGCCAGCGAGAGGAGGCTCTGCGTGCGCTTCGTGATGTTCGGCACGATCTCAAGCTGGGCCTCCTCGATCGCGTTACCGATCGCGATCTGCCCCTTGTTCGCCCTGGTCAGGCCAGCCTTCACAACGCGCGGCAGTGCTGCGCTCGGCGCCGCGTTGCACATCTTGATCGCCCGGTCGATGTTCCCGGCGATCACCAGCTTCTGGATCTGGCCCATGAAGGCGCTGGCGTTGATGTTGTACTTGAAGAACAGGAAGATGAAGCGCTCGATGACGACACCAAGCACCCAGATCGAAACGGCGAGGATCGCGTAGATCGCCGGATCGGCATTCCGAAACCATGCTGCCAACTCACTCATGTCCGCTCGTCCTCCGGTAGTGCGCCGGTTCCATGGCGCAGTCCTTGATGCTTGGTGGGTGTCTTGACTCGGATCAACGCAACGCCGCAGGCGGCGCTCTCACTGGATGGCTGACCACGCTCTCAGAATCGCGTCGCTAGCACACGGCTAACCGCATGACCAGAGAATCCCGCGTCAGAAGGGCTCCTCGTTCACGGTCTGGTAGAGCTTGTCGAGAAACGACGCCTCGGGTGGGGCGGAGGTATAGGTCAGTGAGGTCGCCGAGAGGATGTAGAAGGCCTCAGGCTTCTCGATCTGACCCCTGAGCCGCTCCTCGCCGAGGTCGTAGGTGAACTGCCGCCTCTGCGCAGTCGCCTGTGAGCCCAACACCCCGCCGAGCAGAGGCGTGGCGAGGACGAACAGCCCCAGGGCCAACTTGAACTCCACCAAACCAGGTCGCGTCATGGGGTCATCTCCTCCGGCGCCTCAGGCTCCGATGGTTCCTGCTGGTCATCGGTGTCAGGCGAGCTGCTCGAACCGCCGTCGGACTGAAGTTCCCGCTCTGTCCTTGCTGCGGTCTCTGCCTCCGTCGCATACCTGCGGGCACGGTCGACCGCCGGCCCCTGCGGAGCCTTGTCGACGTAGGCCCTGAAGAACTGGGCCGCCTTGTCCATGCGGGTCACCTTGGTCTCGCCACCGAACTCTGCGTCGAAGTAGAGCAGACCGAGGTTGAAGACGGCGGTCGGGTCGTTGGGCGCGAGCGAAAGCGCCCTGTCGAACGCGGCCTTCGCTTCATCGTAGCGCTTGGCGCCCTTGAGCGCGGATCCGAGGTTGTTCCAGGCCTCGACGAAGCCGGGCACCACG
>JBILLP010000383.1:0-4029 GCA_044376025.1 Bradymonadia bacterium | reverse complement strand
GACCGTGTCCGAGAAGTAGTACCGGATCTCGCCGCCATCGGGCGGCTCGAGGTCACGCCAGTAGCCCGCGATCACAGGACCCACGCCGTTCGGCATCGGTGCGGGGTTGTAGCTGGTCGCTGACCCTCCGAATGACAGGTAGCCATTCGAGGAGATCGAGACCGACGTGTAAGTCACGCCCCAGAAGGGGAACTCGAACGGCAACGGAACCGTCGTTCCGGTGTCGTCGCCGAGCGCGACGGCGTCCCCGGAGGTCGTGATGTCGGTCCACGCAAACGTGGGGCCGGTCGGGTCATCGCTGCTCGAGATATCGTAGCCGAGCGCGTCGATCCGGGGGGTGTAGCTGACCGCCGACGGCGCCGTGAGCGCGCTCGGCCTGCCCGCCGAGTACACCGCCGCGTTGAGCGTCCCGGCGGCCTGGAGCCCCGCCAGCCCGTCGGGATTCGCGGGCAGCGAGGCGTACATCGTCTCGATCCGGCCGTCGGGGTGCAGCACGATCTCGAAGGTCACGGACTCCGCCGAGACACCGCCCGAGAGGTAGTGTGGGACGCCGGTGTAGGAGATGATGAACCGGGGGCTCGACGACGTGACGCATGCGTCGCACGCGTCGGGAATCCCGTCGCTGTCGCTGTCACCCCCGTCGGTGCCCGAGGGCACGAGACCGGTGTTGCCGCCGGCGCAGCGCCCGCACGCGTCGATCGCCGCGGTGCCGAAGCAGTCGCCGTGGCAATCGGCGTCGGCGTTGGTCCCGCCACACACGCCGCAGGCATCGGTGTCGTTGGTGGGGCAACCCGGCTCGGTGTCGTCGGCGTTGAGCACGTAGCCGGCTACCGGTTCGCACGAGGCGACGGCCTGCGCCGGGTCGCCGAGCCCATCGCCGTCGAGGTCCCGGTACCAGAGCGTGCCGGCCGTCAGCCGCGCGTCGAGATCGTTGCAGTCGGCACCCGCGGGAGATCCGTCGCCGTCGGCGTCATCGTCACAGACGTCTCCAAGCCCATCGCGGTCCAGGTCCGCCTGTCCGGGGTTCGGGTCGACGGGGCAGTTGTCGCCACCGAGCCTGACAAGGTCCGCTGTGGCGGCGCCGGGGCAGAGCCTCCGGGTCGTATCCGGGTCGCCGAACCCGTCGCTGTCGGCATCGGAGTAATAGGTCGACGGCTCGCCAACCGAGCTGTCGAGGTCGTCGCAGTCCGTCCCGCTGAAGCCGTCGCCGTCGCGGTCGCTGTCGCAGGCGTCACCGATCCCGTCGGCGTCGGCGTCGGCCTGCGCCGGGTTCGGCGCCACCGGGCAGTTGTCGGTGTTGTCGACCACCGTTCGGCTCGGCTGACGGTCAGGGCAGACTGACACCGAGACCTCGGGGTCGCCAAAGCCATCGGCGTCGGGATCTGCGTAGAAGGTCACCGGCACGGTGACAGCGGCGTTGCGGTCGTTGCAGTCGGTCCTGAACGGCGTCCCGTCACCGTCGGCGTCGGTGTCGCAGTCGTCACCGAGGCCGTCAGCATCGAGATCGGCCTGGCCTGGGTTCGCGACGTCCAGGCAATTGTCGACCGGGTCAACGACCCCGTCACCGTCGCGGTCTGGAGGGGGCGAGGTGTCGCTCGGCTCGTCGGTATCGCCTGCCGTCGTGTCACCCGGATCGCCCGTGTCGCCTGAGCCGCCCGCGTCGCCGGCCCCGGTGTCCTCGGTGCCCGCGTCGCCTGAACCGCCCGCGTCGCCGGTCCCGGTGTCCTCGGTGCCCGTGTCACCAGAACCGCCCGTGTCGCCGGTCCCGGTGTCCTCGGTGCCCGTGTCACCAGAACCGCCCGTGTCGCTGGTCCCGGTGTCCTCGGTGCCCGTGTCGCCCGGGCCCCCGGAGTCGCTCGCGGTGTCGGCGGAGTCCTCGCTGTCATCGCGGTCTCCGCGCGTTGCACGTTCGTCGGCCGTGCAGGCCGCCAGCAGCAGGAGCGGCAGGATCGAGAGGGGGATTTGACGCAGGAAACAGGTTGTCATGTGCGAGCCGAGTGCGAGGGACGCCGAGTGAATACTGTCGGCGTTGGTGATGTGGGTCAAATCGAAGTGCGGGTGGCCGCATGGAGGCTGGGCGAGACCGCACGGAGCGAACGCGGCGAGCGGGCCCTGCTCGCCTCCTGACGTCGGCGCAGCGCGGCTGTTCACGCGCTCGCGCAGAGATTCGATTGACACGCCGCGCGGAGTGGGGGATCTTGCCCACTCCAACTCGTCCCGGACCTCTCCGAGGCCTGACCGGGTGCGCGAGCTCAGGGCAGGGAGCTTCATGGCCGTACCCCCGACTGACCCGAAGGTCGCGCCCAACGACGCGGCCGCAAAGCAAGACCCGCATATCGGGTCGGTCACGTCGACCGGCTGGAAGATCGAGTCCGTGATCGCCTACGGTGGGATGTCAGGGGTCTACCTGGGCAGCCGCGACGGCCGAGAAGCGGCGATCAAGCTCGCGCTGCCCGAGTATGCGGCCGACGAGGCCTGTCGCGCACGCTTCGAGCGCGAGGGCGAGGTGCTCCGGATGCTCCGTCACCCGTGCGCCCCCAAGCTGCTCGAGATGGGCGTGACCGCCGACGGCGCCCCGATGATCGTCATGGAGCGGCTGGAGGGGCTCGACGCCGAGGAACTGCGCAAGCGGCGGGGCGGCCGGCTTCCGGTCGCAGAGGTCCTGCTGCTCGCCGAGCAGGTGCTCGACCTGCTCGAGCAGGCCCACGGCCGCGATGTCGTGCACCGCGACATCAAGCCATCGAACATCTTCATCACCACCGAAGGGGCGGTGAACGTCCTCGACTTCGGCGTTGCGCGCTACGCCGGGGCCGGGCTCCAGGGGGAGCGCAAGGGCAGCCGCCTCGGCACCCCGGCCTACATGGCGCCCGAGCAGGCGCTCAACGTCGAGGGCCTGATGGGCCCGGCCGCGGACATCTTCTCGGTCGGCGCCAGCATGTACCTGCTGCTCTGCGGCCGGCGCATGCGCGACGCCCGCACCGCCGACGAGGCCTTCTTGCTCGCGGCGACCACGCCGGCGCCCTCGTTGGCGCAGGCAGCCCCCGACCTGCCGTCCGCACTGGTGCAGCTCGTCGACCGCGCGACGTCGTGGGACCCCGCCGAGCGCTTCGCGTCGGCCGCCCAGATGCGGGACGCCGTGCGCGCCCTGCTCGACGCGCCCCCGGACGCCGAGACGGGTGGCGGGATCCTCCGTGGCTCCGACCTGCGCTCCGCGCTCGGGGCGCTCGTCGCAAACCCCACCGACGAGCTCGACCCGGACCAGCGCCGGCAGATGGTCAAGGATCTCAAGGAGTTCTTCAGGATGGTCGGGGCCTACCTCAGCCTCGCCCGCCGATACGGGACCGAGCACGAGGAGGTGACGCGCCGCCGCCAGCCCCTGTGGGAGTGGTGCATCGGCGCGTTGCAGCGGAACCCGTCGGGCCTCTCGTGGCGCGTCAAGCCCTACTCGTTCGAGTACGATGGCGAGCCCGTCCGCGACAGCGAGACCCAGAACGATGACGTCCCCTACTACTTCTTCCAGAGCGGGTTCCGATCCCTGCGGATTCGCGACTCGATCACCGAGCCCGACTTCTTCGCCTTCATCGCGCTCTTCGACATCGACCCGCTCAAGGACCTCCCTGCCGAGGACAACCTCGCCACGGTCTACCTCGAGCGGGGGCTGCGGCACGTCGATGCCGACCTGCTGACCGCGTTCAACCTCGCGGAGCTCGACGGCTACACTTCGCTCAAGGACCAGGTCACCGAGCTGCAGTCGCAGGCGGAGCGGGAGATGGCGGCCGCGTCGGAGGATCGGCTCGAGCTGTCCTCGCTGCTGGCGGCCTTGGGTCCCGCCGGGTTCGCGCAGGCCCGCGCGGTCGCGGCCTCGCTGGGCGAGGCCACGACGCAGTCGCGGGCGCCGATGGCGGTGGCAAGGCTCTTGGCTGATCGTGACATCGAGGAGCTGGCCGCCGCGATCGACAGCGAGGGCGAGCGCTGGACAGAGCACATGCTCGCCGTCGTGGTCGAGGCCTGGCATGAAGCGGAGCGGCT
>JBILLP010000032.1:0-12433 GCA_044376025.1 Bradymonadia bacterium | reverse complement strand
CAACCGACAGCCTAGCAAAGCAGCCCTCCCTCCCGGAGCATCCGGAGCACCACCGTCTCGAAGGGCATCGACACCGGCGCCTCGAAGTAGCGGACATCCTTGCGCCGACAGTAGGCCTCGACCTCCGCGATTCGCTCCTCGACCACCGTCCGGTACACCGCGAGCAGCGCAGGGGTGACCGTGACCAGCACCGGCATCCCGGTCTCCGCGTCCACGAGTTCGATGTCCCCGCTCATGTCCGGCGAGAGGTCACGCTCGTCGAACAGCCGCACCACGACCGGTTCGTGGCGGTGGTGCCGCAGCACATCGATCGCGCCTCCCACATCGCCCGCTTCGAGGAAGTCGCTCATCACGACCACCACGCCCCGACGGGCTCCCGAGTGGACAAACCGTCGCAGGCTCGCCGCAAGGTCGCCGCGTCCGCCGCCTCGTGTCGCCTCGAGCCGCGCCAGGATCTGCCAGATCCGCGAACGGCCTCGCGCCGGCTTGCCGAGCTCGGCGACACCGCCCTGCAGCGTCACCACGCTCAC
This sequence comes from Bradymonadia bacterium, assembly GCA_044376025.1. GTDB lineage: Bacteria > Myxococcota_A > Bradymonadia > REDH01 > REDH01 > JBILLP01. The sequence goes on along the minus strand of JBILLP010000032.1, from coordinate 11,903 downwards.
CCGGTCAAGCTGGGCTAGCGCCACATAGGCGAGTGCCGCCGCAAGTTGCTTGCCATGCCGGAGCCTCCACCCGTCGGCAACCGCCATCGAGGCGCTCGCGTCGAGCAGCAGGTGGAACGTCAGGTCCTCCTCCTCCTCAAAGACCCGCGTCAGCAGCTCGCGTGTTCCCCCGTAGTAGTTCCAGTCGATGTCCCTCAGGTCGTCGCCGCCTGCGTACGGGCGGTAGTCTGCGACGTCGACGCCGGCGCCGTGGCGCTTCGCCCTCCTGACACCATGCTCCGACCCCTCCGCGATGGCCTTCGCCGCGATCGCAAGGTGCTCGAGCCTTCTCAAGAAGGCATCGTCGAAGAGTGTCGACGTGGTCATGCCTGCACGCCCAGGGTCACGGGGTCGTCGAGGTCTTCTCGACGATCGCGTCGAGCAGCGAATCGGGCCGGATTCCCTCGGCCTCGCCTTCGAAGCTCAGGATCAGCCTGTGCCGGAGCGCCGGCACGAACGCCGCGCGCACGTCGGCGGTCGAGACCACCGGCTCGCCCCTGAACAGCGCGAACACGCGCGCTGTCCGCAGGATCGCCTGACCGCCGCGCGGTGAGGCGCCCTCGCGCACAAACCGGCGAATCCCCTCCGGCGCCCAGGGTGAGCCGGGATGCGTCGCCTGGAGCATCCGCAGGGCGTACCGCTGCACGCTCGGCAGGATCGACACCTGCGAGGCGATCTCGCGAAGCTCGAGCAGGGTGGGGCGATCGAGCACCTTGCGGACCTCGACCTGCCTGCCGTGCAGCGTCCGCATCATGATCGCGTCGAGCTCCTCGAGGTTCGGATACCCGACGTGCAGCTTGAGCTGGAAGCGATCGAGCTGAGCCTCCGGGAGCGGGTAGGTGCCGTCCATCTCGAGCGGGTTCTGGGTTGCCAGCACAAAGAAGGGCTCCTCGAGCGTGTGGGTCGTTCGCCCCACCGTCACGGAGCGCTCCGCCATCGCCTCGAGCAGCGCCGACTGTGTCCGGGGAGTGGCGCGGTTCACCTCGTCGGCGAGCAGCACGTGCGTGAAGATCGGGCCCGGCTCGAAGAACCGCCGCTCCTCGCCGTGTTCGTCACGCCCGATCTGGACCGACCCGATGATGTCCTTGGGCTGGAGGTCCGGCGTGAACTGGACCCGGGCAAACTGCAGGTCGACCGCCTGCGCCAGCACCCGTACGAGCAGGGTCTTGCCGATACCCGGCACGCCCTCGAGCAGCGCGTGGCCACCTGACAGCAGGCAGGCGATCACGCCGTCGATCACCGGCTGTTGGCCGACCACGACCCTGCCGACCTCGTCCCGCAGCGCGGCCACGCGCTCCGAGAAGTGCTCGAACCGGGCCTGCAGCGTCTCCTGCTCGCTCATGGTGCTTCCGAACCGGCGCGCGGCCGAATCAGGTCGAAGTAACGGGTGACATAGTAGCGGTATCCGGGAGGGATCTCCTCCCTGTCCATCGTCGATTCGGTGACGCGACCGTAGCGCTGGAAGACCGCCCGATAGCCGCTTGTGGCAAACCCGCCGTCTGCCGCTCCCCGGATCCAGCTCTCCGTGGTCGCGCCGCTCCCGGTTTCACGCCCGGCGGCCTGGCGCGGATCCCGGCGCGCCGCACCCTCGGTCGGGTCAAGGAGCTCGTTGTCGACGTGCCCGCGTCCGATGCCCGGGCCACCCGCTCCAGCCGCCGCGGCCTCGCGACCGCCCTCCGACGACGTGCCGTCGTCGCGACCGAGGCGCGGTGGGCCGCCGGGTGGCTCCGCAGCCTGACGCGGCGTCCCGGTCGACCCGCCTGGGCGCTCCGTGCTCCCACCTCCGGCTGACCCGCCGTTGCCCGACGCTCCCCGGGCGCGGTCCAGCAGGCGCTCCATCTGCTCCGCACGCTCCTCCTCGCGCGAACCACTCTCGTCAGGTCCACGCCTCAACATCTCCCGGATCGCCTCGGCACGTCGCGACAGCTCCTTGCGGACCTCTGCGCCGGCCCGAGACGTGGCAACCTCATCGACCCCCGCGCTGATCGATCCGCCGACGGTCGGCGTCCGCGCCTCCGCCGCCTGCTCGAGCGCGCGGGTCAGCGCCTCGGCGCCCGGGACACCCCGCGTTGCCTCCGCGGCGGCGGCAAAGGCCTCGCCGGCAGTCCGGCCGTCGGCCGCCGCGGCACGCTGTGCGCTCGCGCCGGCCGCCTCCGCGTCGCCCGCGGCAAGGGCCCCCGCGAGCGCCTCGAGCTCGCCCCTGACGCGACCGGTGCCGAACCCGTCGAGTGCCCTGGCCGCCACCTCCAGCGGCGAGGGCTCATCCCCCGTCCGGTCCGGCGAGGCCACCTCTGCGGCGAGCCGGCCGATCGGCGCACCGGACTCGTAACGGTCAAGCACCGACTCGAGGTGTGCCACGGCCTCGATCAAGGTACGGTCACCCGTCATGGCGGCGGCCGCGCCAGTCCTTCGCAGCTGCTCACGCTCGAAGGCGACGTCGCCGCTGCGCCGCGGGACCGGTGCCGGTGGCACCTGCACCCACTCCAGACCCGGCGACGACACCGCCGGAGGCGCCACGAGCATCGTGAACCCATTCAGCACCGCCCCGACCACGAGCACCACCAGCGAGCGCGGTGGCCGAAGGGGCATCCAGCGGCCGAGGTCGACCTCAGGAGGATTCGCCGCCACGCGCGTCAGGTGGAGCAGCGCGCCCGGCTCAAGGCGCTCCGGGGGCAGCACCGAAGCCTCCCAGGCATTCCGGACGCGGTCACCCAGCCCGGCCCGGGCATCGAGCTCAGCCACCAGGCGGAGCCGGTCCACCCGCCGCAGCGCGGCACCTGCCGCCCCGGCGACGGCGAGCAGGAGCACCAGCGCGCCTACGCCTTGCCACGTGGGCGCCGCCGACCAGCCCCACCGTCCGAGCAGGATCCAGGGACCACTCAGCAGCAGTGCCGCCGCGGCTCCGGCCGTCCCGGCCTCGACCGCCCGTACGACCCGCCGCCTCGCAACGGCGGCATCGACAAGGGATGAGAGTCCGGACATGCGAAGCTCGCGCGGAGGCAGCAATACGGGGTGAGATACGGTGTCGCCCAAGGGCGGGCAAGCCACCCGGCGGCCTGCTACTCCGGTTGCGTGGGACCCGGCCCTCTCGGCTTGCGCGCCCCCATGGCCCAGCTCCTCAGGCGCTCGGGGACCGGCAGTGCCAGGAAAGCCGCCTGCCTGGCGTCCTGGAGGGCCGCCGCCGCCTCCTCGGGTGCCGCCGCCGGATCCAGGCCTGCCCCCTCGCCCTCGCCGAACTCCGGAGCAGCCTCGGACGGCACCAGGCCGCCAGAACCCTCGACTGCCTCATCCCCGCCTGCCCCGGCCACCTCCCGCGCGAACCGGATCCGCTGGGCGCGGGCACGCGCCACCTCGTCGGGCCGCAGGTATCCCCGCCCCACCATGCCGCTCATCAGGCTGTTCACCTGCTCGACCATCCAGGGCGGCACACCCGTCTCGCGCTGCCGCGCCCGCCGCAGCGGCGCCGGCGAGATCGCGCTGATCCACACACACTCCGGGAGTGTCAGCAGGTGCGGCTCCTTGCCAAAGTAGTAGTCGGCCGCCTCCGCGATGCCGTTCACCCCCGGGCCCCACTCGATCATGTTCAGGTAGATCTCGAGGATGCGCGGCTTCGGGACCACCCGGTTCATCCAGTAGGTCAAGAAGAGCTCCTGGAACTTCCGCTCGATCGCCCGCTCGTGCGACAAGAAGACGTTCTTGACCAGCTGCATGCTGATCGTGGACGCCCCTCGCCCGAGCTTGCGCTCGTTGATTGCCTCCTCGACAACAAGGCGCAGCTGCATCCAGTTGATGCCGTCATTGCGAAAGAACCGGTTGTCCTCGCGGTACAGCTGCGTCGCAACCAGCCAGAAGGGCATGTTCTCGAGCGGAGTCCACCGGTGCGCCGCGGCCTCACCCTCTCCAAGCTCGATGATGCGCGACGGCGGCAGATCCGCCTCCGCAGCCTCGTCGCCATACATCCACGCCGACGGCGGCTCGATGCTCAGTGTGCGCTGGACCGACCCCTCCGACCCGGTGAAGGCGAACTCCAACGGGCCGTTGAGCCGGCGCACGTCGACGGCCTCCGGGAGCGCAAGCAGGGAGAGCGTCTCGTCATGGACCTCGAAGACCTCCGGCTCCCCGAGCGACACTCGGATTCGGCCCTGCCGCTCCGCCACCCGCGCCGTCATCGCGAAGTCGACCCCCCACTCGCCGCCCATCCGTGTGCCCTCGAGGTTCTGCCGCAGCGACGGGGGGATCGCCCTGAACGCCTTCATCGCGTCGATCGCAGGCACCGAGAAGCGCAGCTCTGCGCGGTCGAAGGGCAGGGGCTTGGTGTAGTCGAACGCCCCCAGCGTCGGCGTGAGCGTGAACGCCATGCCGTTCAGGTCGCCTCGCCCCTCCTTCCACACCAGCGCGTTGCGCTCCGGCTGTTCGCCGCGCACGGCCTTCCACGCGTACGAGGCGTGGTCGAGGGTCAGCGGAGCCTTGAGGCCGCCCAGGGCCAACTCGAGGTCCGAGACCTCGACGTTGCCGCTGAACTCAAGTCCCGGACCTCGTTCAGCCTCATCGACCTTCACCGTGAGGTCGACACGCCCCTTGGCGCCAGAGCCACCGGCTCCCCTGAATGACTCCACGATCGGACCGACCGAGACGTTTGAGACCCCGAGGTCGAGCTTGAGGTTGCTGCGGCTGTAGTTCCACACCGCCGTGGCGGTCACCTCGCCGGCGTCGCGGCCATCGGCGCTGAGGTCGGCCCGCAACGACAGGTCGAGCTGGGACTCGAGGGCCCGCAACGAGTAGGTCAGCTCGTCGAACTCGATGCCGACGGCCGGTCCCGGCGTTGCGCTCGTCGAGTCGCGGTAGGTCACCCGAAGCCCCGGCAGCGAGATCTTCTGGGGCAGCTTCTCGTACCAGGCGCGACCGGCCCAGAGCCCTCCCTTCTTGCGCGACGTCCCCCCGCGCTTGCGGCCCGCGTCGGGAGCGTCGGCCTGCGACTGCTCGAGCGCCGCGCGGAGTCCAGCCAGCGGCTGGATGCCGGCCGCATCGCGGCTCACCTCGACGGTCAGGCCGTCGAGCCGCAGCGAACCGAGGTAGATGTCCTCGGGCTTGGTGGTCAGCTCGCGGAGCTCGACGACCGCGGAGTCGAAGCCTGCGACCGGCTGCTCCCGCCCCTGCTGCAGCAGCCGGGCAGACTCGACCAGGAGCGTAGAGGGCCAGACGAGCCCAAAGCCCGTCACCTCGCCGCGGTAGCCCGGCATGCGGCTCGATGTCACCGCCACGGGCCGCTCTCCCGTTACGACCACGCGCGGTCCCGGCTCCTCCTTCGAGCGTGAGACCCTGACGGTCCACGAGGCCGGCAGCTCGACGTCTGCGGGCAGGGGGCCGAGCTTCGCCAGGTCGAGGTGAGGCGTCAGAACAGCCATCGCGCTGAACGCCTCAGAGGTCCCTGAGGCTGTCGCCCGCGACACCTCGACCCGCTCCGACGCCAGCCCCTGGCCGGTGAGATCAATGACGACGCCCCTGACGTCGACCCGCGGCAGCTGGCGCACGGCGCGGGGTTCGCGCGGCGCCGACTCATCGGCCTTTGCACGCCCAGGGCCGCGGGCCAGCCGCTCGAGCACCTCACGCTGCTCCGACAGCGGGCCGCGTCGGCTGCTCGCGTCGACGCTGACGTCGCTCACCGAGACGGACCGCAGCCGTGGGTGACCTGTCAGCAGGCTGAGCCACGACACCGCGAGCCGGCTCTCCCCTGCGCAGATCCAGTCAGCCGCGTCGGCAGCGTCCGAACTCCGGAGGCAGGCCCGCCGCAGCACGACCTGTCCCCACGGGGTCACGCTCGCCGACTCGAGCGCGAGCGGCACCCCTCGCGCCGCGGCCTCCCGCAGCACGATCGCCCTGACCGTGGGACCGAGCGCAAACGGCACCGCCACGGCGACCAACAGCACGAGCCCGGCCAGCGCAGGCATCAGGCGGCGCCAGACCCAACGTCGTGACGGTGAGGGCGACAACGCTGCGTTCAGAGGCTGGACCTTGGCCGTCATGTCATCTTCGCGGAGGGCGGAGCGCGGCGCATTCGCAGGCACCGCAAACGCATTGCCCGTGACGAGCCTTCGGCATACCATTGAGGGGTGCAGCGGGCAAAATGCCTCGTGGGTGCTCCGATGGCTGACTCTTCATCCCCCTGGTTCGAGCGGGTCCGCAACCGCGCCCGGCGCGTCTCCGGCGAGGCCCTGCTCGGTCGACTCCGTGCTCGACCCGAGGGCCGCGCCGTCCTCCGCCACGTCCGCGAGGTCGCCTCCCGCTTCCAGCACGAGATCGACTTCGTGCGTGCCGCCCTCGCGTCACAGGCGCAGGCAAGGCTCCCGGTGCACGACGACCTCGTCGAGATGAAGCGACACCTCGACGAGATCGCCGCCGGCCGCGACGCCAACCGATCCTGACCCCTCGCGCCACGGCGCGCCGGCTGCTACCAGCCTCTGCCCGTCATTCCCCCTTCGACGGGTCGCCCACGGAGCACGCCTTGTCATTGCGCGGTCAAGACATCGTCTCAGTAAGTCAGCTCTCGCGCATCGACATCGAGCGCCTCTTCGCGCTTGCGGAGCGCTGTCTGCCGATCGCCCGTGGCGAGGCAACCTCCCACGCCCTTCGCGGCAGGATCCTCGCCAACCTCTTCTTCGAGCCCTCGACCCGCACGCGCCTGAGCTTCGGGAGCGCCTTCATGCGCCTCGGCGGTTCGGTGGAGTCCACCGTCGGCGTGCAGTTCAGCTCGATGGTCAAGGGCGAGACCCTCGAGGACACCATCCGGGTCATCGACGGGTACGCCGACATCATCGTGCTCCGGCACCCCGAGGAGGGCTCCGCCCTGCGTGCGGCCCGCGTCGCCGAACACCCGATCATCAATGGGGGCGACGGGCCCGGGGAGCACCCCACGCAGGCGCTCCTCGACCTCTTCACCATCGCCCGCGAGCGCGGCTCCGTCGAGGGCGTGCGCATCGCCCTCGTCGGCGACCTTCGCTACGGCCGCACCGTCCACTCGCTCGCACGGCTGCTGGCTCGCTTCAACGGCGTCAGCGTCGTGCTCTCGTCGCCCGCTTCGCTCGCGCTGCCAGAGCCCCTGCTGAGCGAACTCATCGCGTCCGGCCTCAACCTCCGCACAGCCCCCTCGCTCGAGGAGGCGCTCGCCGATGCCGATGTCGCCTACGTCACCCGCATCCAGGCTGAGCGCTTCGAGCACCCGGCAGAGGCTGCACGGCTCATCGGCAGCTACGTCGTCAACCTCGAGCTCCTCGAGCGTATCGGACGCACCGACCTGACCATCCTCCACCCGCTGCCACGCTACAACGACCTCTCGCCCGACGTCGATCACCTCCCTGGTGCGGCCTACTTCAGGCAGTCCCACTACGGGGTCCCGGTGCGGATGGCGCTGTTCTGTGACGTCCTCGGTGCCATTCCCGAGGAGCACTGACCTTGACCCTGCTGACCCGGCTCAAGGCCCGCGTCACCGCGGGTCAGGCTGCCGCCGGCCCCGTGCGAGCCGGTCACGGCGTCGACCCTGTGGGGTGCTGACCTCGATGCACTCCCTGCTGAACGCACGGTTCCTGCTCAACACCGGCAAGGGTGGCGTGGGCAAGACCACGATCACCATCGCCCTCGCGCGGCTGCTGGCGCGGCAGGGCAAGCGCGTCCTCGTGATGGAGCTCAACGCCTTCGACCGGCTCGGGCCGCTCTTTGGCAGACCTCCCGTCGGGCCCGCCATCTCGGAGCTCGCACCCGGCATCTTCGCCTGCAATGTCCAGGCCCGTGACGCGATGGAGGAGTATGTCGTCATGCTCCTGAAGTCGCGAACCCTCTACCGCACCGTCTTCGAGAACCGCGTCGTCTCCCGCTTCCTCAAGGTCGTCCCCGGCCTCCCTGAGCTGCTCATGCTCGGCAAGGCCTACTTTCACGAGGCAGAGCGCGATGAGCGCGGCAACCCCCGGTGGGATGTCATCCTGATCGATGCCCCCGCCACCGGCCACGGGCTCTTCCTGCTCCGGATCCCACACGTCATCGCCACCGCCCTGAGCTCGGGACACATGGTCGAGGAGGCGCGCAACATGATGGCGCTGCTCCAGGACCCCGTGCGCACCCGGGTCAACCTGGTGACGCTGCCCGAGGAGATGCCAGTCGCCGAGACCCTCGAGCTCGCGCAGACACTGCACGAGGACCTCGGGATCGCCCGCGGCGCCGTCTTCGTGAACGGCCTTGTGGCCCCGCTGTTCTCGCCCGACCAGGACGACGCGATTCGCCTCGCGGAGCCTACGGCCTCGGGCGCCGTCAAGGACGTGCTCGCGGCCGCGCGGTTCCGCTCCGATCGCGCAACGCTCCATGAGGCCCAGGCGCTGCGCATGGAGGCACGCTTCCCGGGCGCGGTGATTCGCGTCCCCTTCTTCTTCGAGTCCCAGCTCAGGCTCGAGCAGATCGACCGGATCGCCGAGCGCATCGGGGCGGCACTCGGGGTCGCCCCGTGAGGTCCGGGCTTGCCACCGCGGTCGCGTCCGCGCGCGTCCTCGTCTGCGTCGGGACCGGCGGCGTTGGCAAGACGACCACCAGCGCTGTGATCGCCATGCAGGCGGCGCGCCTCGGGCGCACGGCCCTCGTACTGACCATCGACCCGGCGCGGCGCCTCGCGACCTCGCTCGGCGTCGACCGCATCCCCGACGAGCCTACCTGCCTCGGGCGGACACCGGCTGGTGGCGAACTGTGGGCCGCCATGCTCGACATGAAGTCCGCCTTCGATGGCATCGTCGAGCGCTATGCCCCCGATGCGGCCTCGCGCGACCGCCTGCTCGCAAACCGCTTCTACAGGTTCTTCTCGACCTCGCTCGCAGGCGCACAGGAGCTTGCCGCCTCGGAGCGCCTCTTCGAGCTCGCAGCCTCGGGGCAGTTCGACCTCGTGGTGCTCGATACCCCGCCGGCGTCGAACGCCGCCGACTTCTTCGACGCGCCTCGGCGCTTCTACGAGGCCCTCGACACCGCGGCCTTCCACTGGCTCGTCGGTGCGACGAGTGCCGTGGCTCGACGCAGCCTCCGGCTCGGTATCGGCACCGGCTTCGTCACCCGCACCATCGCGCGATTCACCGGCACGCAGTTCCTTGAGGAGCTCAGCGAGTTCCTGACCCACATGTCCGGGCTCTTCGAGGGGTTCAAGCACCGCACGTTCGAGACGGCGCGGCTGCTCGCCTCGAGCGAGACGTCGTTCGTGGTCGTCACAAGCACCGATCCTCGGGTCGTCGACGAGGCCCTCGATTTCGCGCGCCGGCTACAGGGCCAGCAGCTCCACCTCGGTGGCGTCGTGATCAACAGGGTCCGCCCGACCATGCCTGACCGTGTCGATGCCGGCGAACTCAAGGCCGCGCTCGGTCGGGTCGCGACGGCAGACCTCGTCGACAGGCTGATCGCCAACGCGCGCGAGGTCGACGAGCTCGGCCAGCAGGACAACGCCTGCATCAGGACCATGTCGTCCACGCTTGGCGACGCGGTCCCGGTGATCCCGGTTCCCTTCTACGGTCGCGATGTCCATACGCTCGATGTGCTCGAAGGCATGCGCCGCGACATCTTCGGGGGCTAGGCTCCTCAACAACCGTGGGAACTTTGCCTCGCCCGAGCCGTCGATTCTGGTACGCGGCCTGCGTCGCCGGAGGACTCCATGCCCCACCTTGCTCGTCGGTTCCCGGACACATCGCTGTTGCTCCTGTTGCTCGGGAGCGCGGCTTGTGGCGCACCAAGGGTGCCCGATGCGGCGGCTCCCCCGGCGACCACCGTCATTGAGTTCGAGGAGACGCTCATTCGCGTCGACGCCCGCGCGTTGGGAGAAGACCGGGTCAAGGTCTTCGAGCTGCCGGACCTCTTCCAGGAGGCGAACGACTACCTCGTCGCTGACGACTTCGCGAACGCCCTTCGACTCTATCGGTTCATCCTCGAGAACTTCGAGGATGACGCCTATCGCCGTGTCACGACCTACAACAGCGGCCTTGCCTGCGAAGGCCTCGCCGACTGGACCTGCGCGGCCTCGGCCTACCGGCAGGTGCTCGCGAGATGGCCGGCCTCGGACGACGCGCGATTCGCCTTCGAGCGGCTCGGCATCAGCCTGTGGCAACTGGGCGAGTACGAGGCGATCCCGGCTGTGGTCGAGGCTCAACTGCAGCGGGCTGACATCTCGTTGATGCAGGAGGTCGATGCGCACCTGCTCCTTGGGAGTGCGCTGCTCGAGCTGAGGAGGTTCACCGAGGCGCAGGTCGAACTTCGCCGTGTCCTGACGCTTAATGAGCGCGGGCTGCGCGCGTGGAGCCCGGGCGTCTCACCCGAGCGTGAGCGTCCCCACGAGGCCAACGCCCCCGAAATCGCGAGGGCGCACTTCGGCATCGGTCGCGTCTACCACGAGCTGTTCTCGCGCATCCGCCTGGTGCTGCCCCAGGACCGCCTCAAGAACGACCTGCTGCAGAAGACCGCCCTGTTCGGACAGGCACAGGAGGCCTACCTTGACGCAGTCCGCACGGGGAATCCCGACTGGGCGCCGGCCGGCGGCTTCATGGTCGGCCAACTCTACGAGGACTTCTACTTCGATGTCCTCGCGTCTGAGGTACCTCGCAACTTCACGCCGCTGCAGCTCGAGGTCTACTTCGAGGAGCTCCGCCGGTTCATCCGGCCCGCAATGGAGAAGGCGCGCCGCATCTACGAGCTGAATGTCGGGCTCGCTCAGCGCCTTGGCGCAAGGGGAAGCTGGCTCGAGGAGTCCGAGGAGGCCGCCCACCGGGTTCGGGACTACGTGTCGAACCAGTCGGGTTGGGAGTCGGAGCAGAGCCTCGTCGTCGCGCAGCTTCATCCGCACTCCGCACGCTTCACGGACACGATGCAGTTCCGTGAGGATGCGACCGATCAGGCATCGGCGCCCTGACCCCGGGGGGCCGGCGAGTCTGGGGAGAGGTCCGAGGCCTTCGGTAGAACCAAAAAACCAAGCAGCGGCGGGTCGAGGACCCGCCGCTGCTTGGTTTTGCGCCGTGGCGCTCCGGTACCGGGCTGGCCTAGTGGCCGGAGCCCGCCTTCGGGGCCTCGCCCGACCCTGCCGCGGGCGCGTGGCCCGAGCCGTCAGCCGCCGCCGCGGGGGCGCCGTGGGCAGGCGCTGCAGGCTCCTTCGAAGCCGCAATGGCCTTGAGCATCGAGTTCTCGTTCTGCCAACCAAGGGTCGCCTCTTCGGGAACGATGAATCCTCGCGACTTCTCGTCGATCATCGTGAAGGCGAAGAAGAGACCCATTGTGAGGACCGAAACGACCAGGATGAGCGTGTTGATGCGGTCATCGTACTTCAAGTGCATGAAGTAGGCGCAGACCAGCGTGGCCTTGGTCGCCGCCACCGCCATGGCGACCCCGATGGAGAGGGCGCCGGGAAGGCCTGCAAACGACACGAGGTAGGTGATGACGGTCAGGACCAGCAGGATCCCGAAGACCCCCCAGTACAGAGAGAGGGGCAGGACGTGATGTTCGCCGTGGGCGTCGTGTCCGTGGCTTGCCATGAGAAGGACTCCGGTCAGCGTGAGTCGCCGGTTAGCGAACCAGGTAGAGAAGCGGGAAGAGGAAGATCCAGACGAGGTCGACAAGGTGCCAGTAGAGGCCCACGTTCTCGACCGGCGTGTAGTACGCGGAGCTGAAGTCTCCGCGATTGGCACGCTTGAGGATCCAGAACAGCACCCCGATTCCGGCGATGACGTGGATGCCGTGGAGGCCTGTCATCATGAAGTAGACGCTGAAGAAGAGCTCCGGACGTCCCGGGATGAACTCGTGACCGTGGTAGAGAGAGCCCGGCAGGAACCCGTGCTCGAACTTCGAACTGTACTCGAAGTACT
>JBILLP010000382.1:0-4040 GCA_044376025.1 Bradymonadia bacterium | reverse complement strand
GGCTTACCTTGACGCCCATGTCCATCCGCGGCCCCTCAACCCTGACGCTGATGCTCCTCCTGCCCGTGTCGGTCGCCGCCCAGCCTGCGGCTGATGCGCCGGTACAGGCCGCGAGCGACGGTTCGGGGCTCTCTGCCGAGGACCAAGCCGCGCTTGCTGCGGCGATGGCGGCCCAGACGGCTGGCGCGACCGGAGCGGCTGGTGTTGATGCGTCCGGGGCGGGCGCGGCAGGCGTCAAGGTCGACACGGCATGGGTCCTCGATATCGCCGCGGCAGCCTTCAGTGACCGTGAACCGCTGCAGGCCGGTGGGCATGACCCGACACGTCGGGGCTTCACGCTGCAGCAGCTCGAGCTCTCGCTCGGGACGAGCATCGACCCCTTCCTCCGGCTCGATGCAAACCTCGTCTTCTCGCTGTTCGGAGTCGAGATCGAGGAGGCGTACGCCTCGAGCACCGCGCTGCCGGGGGGGTTCCAGCTCCGCGCGGGCCAGTTCCTGACCCGATTCGGCCGCATCAACCAGACCCACCTGCACGCGTGGAGCTTCGTGGATCAGGCGATCGCGATCGGGAAGGTCTTCGGCAGCGAGGGCAACCGCGGGCTCGGCGCGGAGCTGTCATGGCTCGCCCCGCTGCCCTGGTACGCCGAGCTGTCGCTCGCAGCCCAGCAGGGAGCCGGGGACTGCTGCGCCCGGAGCATGGCGAGCGCGGAGTCAGACGGCGTCGACTCGTGGGCAGACCTGGTCTACACGGCCGACCTCAACCAATTCTTCGCGCTCTCCGACGACGTCGGGCTCGCATGGGGCGTCTCCGCGCAGACGTCGCAGAACGGCTCCGGCTTCCAGAACCGGACCGACATCTACGGGACCGACCTCTACCTGCGCTACCGGCCCCTCGATTCGCAGCGGCGCATCGCCACCTCGCTGACCGTCGAGGCGATGCTCCGCTCGCGCGAGGTCCCGGGTGACCTCCTCCGCGACGCCGGCGGCTACGCGCAGCTCGTTCAGACGTGGAGTCCGGAGTGGGAGACCGGCATCAGGTACGAGCTCTTCAGCGGGGTCGAGGGTGACCCGCTCGATCCCGAGTGGACGAACCACCGGGACCGGAGCACGGCGCAGCTCACCTACTACCCCTCGCATTTCTCGCGCATCAGGCTTCAGGGCAGCCTCGACCGCCCGACCTGGCGCGACGACACGATCTGGGCCGCGATGCTGGCCCTTGAGCTCGTGGGCGGCGACCACGGCGCCCACGCCTATTGACCATGCGGACCCTCACCCCAGGGAACTCCCGATGAGACTCCTCGCTTCGCTGTTCCTGGCCGTGATGGCCATGCTGCCCTCTGCGGCCTTCGCGGCGGTGAAGGTGGTTGCGACGCTGCCATCGCTCGCGGCGATCAGCCGAGAGGTCGGTGGTGCCGACGTCGAGGTCGAGTCGCTGCTGCCGGCCAACATCGATCCTCACTTTGCCGATGCGCGACCCTCCCTGGTCGTCACGCTGAACCGGGCCGATCTGGTCGTGGCCAACGGTCTCGAGCTCGAGGCTGGCTGGCTGCCTCCGCTGCTGCACCAGGCACGCAATCCCCGCGTGGCCGTCGGCACTCCGGGGTACCTCGACGCCTCGACGGTCGTGCGACGCCTCGACATTCCGCAGGGTGCGGTTGACCGGGCCCAGGGCGACGTTCACCCGGGCGGAAATCCCCATTTTCTGTACGACCCGCGTGCCGGCGCGGCGATCGCCCGCGCGATCGGCGCCAGACTCGGCCAGATCGACCCGACGCACGCCGCCGCCTACACACAGCGGGCACAGGCCGTTGCCCACGAGCTCGAGACCTTCGCAAGCAGCGAAGCCGCGCGCTTCGCCGCCATCGACGCGACGCAGCGGCAGGTCGTGACCTACCACAAGTCGCTGGTCTACTTCTGCGACTGGCTCGGCCTGACCAGCCCGATCCAGGTCGAGCCGCGCCCGGGGGTTGCGCCCGACCCTGCCCACGTCGCGCGCGTACTCAGCCGACTGCGCCAGCTGCCGCACAAGGTGATCCTGCAGGAGGAGTTCTACCCGACCAACACATCGCAGACGCTCGCCCAGCTCAGCCAGGGGCACCTTGTCAGCCTGCAGGGCGGCGCCCGGTTCGCGCAGAACCAGCGGTACATCGACCACGTTCGCGCGATCTCGTCAGCGGTGCATGATGCGCTCACGCGATAGCCGATACCCCGTGGCCGCAGCGCTCCTGGCCGTCGCGGCCCCGTGGGGCTGCGCGCTCGACGACGGGCTGCCGTGGGGGCGACTCGATCCCGTTGTCGACGCCCGGTTCGTGGTGCCGGCAGACCGGCTGCAGGGCGACGAGGTCGTGACGGCCAACGGCTATGCGATCCGGGTCGCAGAGGTGAAGCTCTCCTTCGCCAGCCTCGCCGTGTCGGTGACTCCGCCCGGTGCAGCTCCGGCGGGATTCGACCCCGCTGATCCGCCCGAGGGATACGGGCTCTGCCACAACGGTCACTGCCACGCCGACGACGGGTCGCTGGTTCCGTACGCAGAGATTGAGGCCGGGCTCGGCGGCTCCGCAGTGAGCCGGGAGCTGGTGCTGCCGATCGGCATCTCGGCACCGCTCCGCGCTGAGCCTGCCACGGTCGCGGTCACGTGCGCGCCGAAGGTGTGTGAGCTCGACCGCGGCATCGTGAGCGCGGCTCAGCTGCGGTTCGACGCGCTGCAGGTCACCGGCAGAGTGTTCGACCGCGGGCCGTCGGGGCGAGTCCCCGCCTCTGGTGTCGACATCGCGATCGACGTCCCGCTCGACGCCGATCTGTTGGTGCCGCTCCGCTGGCCGGTCGACAAGGACCACAGGCCCGGGATTGCCGCCACGTTCGAGGTTGCGCTGTCGGCCAGCGTGTTTGATGAGTTCGACTGGGCGGCCGTTGCCGACCAGGCGGCAGACCTCGACGCCCTCTCCACGCAGCTATCCGAGACGCTGGTCAACCACGCGACCCTCTCGGCCCACGCCACACGATTCACCCCCTGAGGAGAACCGACGATGACCCCCCGAAGCAACGCATTGTTCTGCATCCTGGCGCTTGCCGCGCTCCCCGCCTGCGAAGACGAGCACGAGCACGGTCACGACCATGAGTCGACGAACGAAGAGGCCTGTGAGCACATGGTGTCAGGTCCCGCCGTGGCCATCGTGGCCGCCGATGAAGGCGGTGAGCCGCCCGGGGTAGGCTCGGACCACCGGAGGTACGACATCCGGTTGCCGGTTTCGGCCGATGAGGGTTCGGGGATGGGTTCGGGCTCGATGGAGCGGGGTTTCGAGGGCTCCGTGGTCTTCAACGCCGACGAGGCCGGCGAGCATGTGCTCTTCTTCGACGTCGAAGCGGTGGTCTCGGTGTTCGCCCAGGACGGCACCGAGGTCGCGCGCTCCGGCATGATCATGCCTGTCGCGGAGTGCCCCGAAGACGTCTTCCACGGGCTCGTCTACCCCCTCGCGGTCGGCCCCTACACGATCCGGATCGGCTCCTCGATGCACGAGAACGTCAAGCTCGTGATCGAGGAGGCGGAGTCCCACGACCACGGCCACGATTGAGGCGTGCGTGGTTGCGTCGGTCGGGCATTTGGCGCAGACTGCCCAGGCGGAGCCTCCGGGTTCTACGTCGCACCCCGCCGTCCCCCTGAACCGAGCCAACCCGATGACGTTTCGCCCCCTGCTGTTGCCCCTGCTCCTGGCTTGCGGCTGTGCCGACGAGACGGCTGCCAAGCCAGTGTCGGCGACAGAGGCGGCCTGCGCGTCGCTCGACGGTGCGGTGGTCGAGGTCGACGCCGCGGTGCCGGGAGCTCCCGAGGCTCCCCTGATCGACGACAATGACCGGCCCTACCTGGTTTCACTCGACCCCGCCCCGGCCGGCAGCCCGACCGGGACCTTCGCCGGTCAGGTGGATTTTGCGGTCGCCTCGCCCGGGCGATACCTCGTCGCGTCAACGGCTGACGTTCAGGTCACGGCGTTCGATGAGGCCGGGGCGCAG
The DNA here is from genome assembly GCA_044376025.1 of Bradymonadia bacterium. Lineage (GTDB taxonomy): Bacteria > Myxococcota_A > Bradymonadia > REDH01 > REDH01 > JBILLP01. The sequence goes on along the minus strand of JBILLP010000382.1, from coordinate 33 downwards.
ATCGACTACCAGTCGAGGTCGGCGCCCGTCACC
>JBILLP010000381.1:0-4051 GCA_044376025.1 Bradymonadia bacterium | reverse complement strand
CCTACGACAACGCCGGCGGCATCCTGGTGTTCAACCTGCCGGGCCTGTCGCGGTATGGCTCAGCCACCAATGTCCACAACAACCTGATCGAGAACAACAACCGCGACAACTTCGGCATCGAGGGAACCGTCGTCGCGGTCGTGCCGCCCGGAACCGGCATGATCGTGCTCGCCAACGACAACAACGAGATCCACAACAACACGATCCGTGGCAACAACACCGTCGGCGTGCTGCTCTTCACCTACCAGCCCGGCATCTTCGGCGCCCACAACGACCGCAACTACAACCAGTTCACGACGGGCAACTACATCCACGACAACACCTTCTCGAACAACGGCACGGCGCCCCGCGGCGCGCTGCCCGCGGTGCTGCCCAACCTTCCACGCCCGGTGCCCGACATCCTCTGGGATGGCTGCTACGACCCCGCACAGGACCCCCCCAAACTCAACTGCATGCAGGACAACGAGGGCGCCGACTTCATCGACGTCGACTTCTGCGGCAACTTCGAGGCGCCTTCGACCGACATGACCCCGTTCGACTGCAGCTACGAACCGCTCCCGATCCGGCCCTGACCTCTGCGCCGCAGACCTCCGCATGAACCCGAACCCCGCGCCAGAGGGCCGGCCCCTGCCGCTCGCAGCCACGGCGGCCCTCGCCCTGTTGCTTGCCGCCTGCTCGCCTGCTGACGGCGAAGGCCCGGGGCTCGACGCGGCCGACGACGCGGCGACGGAGCTCGACGGCGACGGCTCCGGGCTTGACGCGGCCGACGACGCGGCCGACGACGCGGCCGACGACGCGGCTGACACCGGCGACGACGCGACCGACGGCAGCGGGGTGCCCTTCCCCGACAGGCCCCGCCTCGACCTCGCCGCAGCGCCGCGCATGCTGTCGGAGTATGCCTTCTTCGTCGGGCCGCTCCGGGACCTCGCCCCGAACCGCGACGTCTGGCCCTACCTGGTCAACGCGCCGCTCTGGTCCGACAACGCCCACAAGGGCCGCTTCGTGGCGCTCCCGCCCGGAGCCACCTTCGATCCCGACGTGCCCGTCGACGAGGACTGGAAGCTCCCGGTCGGCAGCATCGTCATCAAGAACTTCTACTTCGACCTTGACCGCACCAACCTCGACGACGGCCCCTACCGCATCGTCGAGACCCGGCTCCTCATCGTGCGCGAGTCGGGCATCGTGGCAGAGAGCTACCTCTGGAACGACGCGCAGACCGACGCGGAGCGCTTTGTGCCCGGCAAGCGGGTCATGCTCGACCTCCTCGACGACAGCGGCGCCCAGGTGCGGCAGGAGTACGTGGTCCCCAACAAGAACCAGTGCGCCGGCTGCCACGCGCGCAACGACAAGCTGCACTTCCTTGGGCTGACGACCGCGCAGCTCAACCGGGCCGGCGAGGAGGGCCGAAACCAACTCGAGGCCTGGGGCGAGCAGGGCCTCTTCGCCACGCCGATCGGCGCGCCCCAGGCGCTGCCGGCCTACCCCGACCCCTTCGCCGAGGGTGACCTCGAGCAGCGGGCGCGGGGCTACCTGCACGGCAACTGTGGCCACTGCCACCGTCCGGGCGGCGCCGCCGGCCTCACCGGCCTCTTCTTGCTGGCCTCGGTCACCGACCCCTACCGCTACGGCGTCTGCAAGGGCCCGGTCGCAGCCGGGTCCGGCACCGGCGGCCGCCACTATGACATCCAGCCCGGCAACGCCGCCGCCAGCATCATCCCCTACCGCATGGCCTCGGTCGAACCGGCGATCAAGATGCCCGAGATCCCGAACCTGCTGCCCGACACGCGGGGTGTCGCGCTGGTTTCTGACTGGATCGACTCGATGGAGCCTGTCGACTGCCTCGACTTCATCTCGACCGACGGGTCGGCAGAGGGCTCCGGCGACGGGTCGGCAGAGGGCTCCGGGGCCGCCGCCCCTTGACGCTGCGCGCCGCTTCGGCAACCTAGGCCGCTTCTGGCCCCAGGCCGAACCCTCTCGAACGACGGTCACGCACATGCCAAGGTTCATCGCCGGAGCCGGTCTGCGGACCAGCCTTCGCCTCGCCGTCTCGACACTGCTGGGTGCATCGGCGCTGGTGGCGTCGGGTGTCGCCGACGCGGCCACATTCACCCGGACGCTCACAAGCACGCCGACGGCTGACGGGTTTGCCCATCGCTTCAGTTTCACCGGGCTGCCCGCCGCGGCGTCGTCGGTGCAGCTCCGGATCGAGTTCTTTGGCGACTATGGCGATTCGGCGTTCGAGTTCCTCGACATCTCTGCCGACTCGAGCTTCGTCGCCCGTGCTACGGGTACGGGTACCTCGGACTGCGCCGTCACCAACACCGCGAACTACGTGCTGTCGGCCAACACCGTCAGCGACGGCGCACTGACCATCGCCGCCAACGCCTCGCTCGACGTCGGCTACTTCTGCGGCGGCGACAGCGTCGCGGCGACGATCACCTACGACACGGTCACCCCGCCCACCGCGACCCCGCAGTCGGTCACTGTCTCCGAGGACACCAGCACCGCGATCACGCTGCGCGGAACCGACCCAGGCGGCGCCTCGCTTACCTACAGCATCTCGACGGCGCCGACGCGCGGCACCCTCACAGGCTCCGGCGCGAACCGCACCTACACACCGGCCGCCGACTTCAACGGCACCGACTCCTTCCAGTTCACGGTCTTCAACGGCGTCTCCTTCTCGACCCCGGCCACGGTCAGCGTCACCGTCACGGCGGTGAACGATGTGCCGGTCGCCCGGGCCGACACCTACAGCATCGCAGAGGACTCCACGCTGACCGTCGCCACCTCGTCGGGCGTGCTCGCCAACGACTCCGACGTCGATGGCGACACCCTGACCGCGGCGGTCGTCGCTGCCCCGACGAGCGGCACCGTCTCGCTCGCCTCGAACGGCTCGTTCACCTACCGCCCCACCTCGAACTACGCCGGCAGCGACACCTTCAGGTACCGCGCCAGCGACGGGCGTGGCGGCACCGCGGAGGCCGTCGCGACCATCACCGTCACCACCGTCGATGACCCGCCGGTCGCCGTCAACGACACCTACACCGTGGCAGAGGACGCCGTGCTGACGGTGCTTGCCGCAAGCGGCGTGCTCGCCAACGACTCCGACCCCGACAACGTCGGGCTCGTCGCCTCGACCGAGTTGGCCCCCGCCAACGGCCGGCTCGCGCTCTCGACCACCGGCGCCTTCACCTACACGCCCAACGCCAACTTCTCCGGCACCGACACCTTCAGGTACCGGCTCACCAGCGGCGGCGCCGGCTCCGCATCGGGCACCGTCACGGTCACCGTCACCGGCGTCAACGACGCCCCGGCCGCCGTCAACGACAGCTACACCGTCAACGAGAACACCACGCTGCGCGTCGCCGCCCCGGGCGTCCTCGGCAACGACACCGACCCCGACACCGGGGACTCGCTCACCGCCTCGCTGCTCACGGCGACCGGGCCGGGCGGCGTCACGCTCGACGGCACCGGCGCGCTCACCGTCGTGCCCACGCCCTTCACGTCGGGCACCATCACCTTCAGCTACCGCGTCACCGACAGCGGTGGACTCACCGCCACCGGCTCGGGCACCGTCACGGTCGTGGCCGTCAACGACCCGCCCATCACGATCGCCGACACCTACCTCGTCGACGAGGATACGGTCATCGACGTCCCGGAGTCGCTCGGTGTGCTCGCCAACGACGACGACCCCGAGGGCGCGCTGCTCGACGCCATCGTCGGCTCGACGCCCGCGCACGGCACACTGACCCTGCGCCCGACCGGCTCCTTCAGGTACGAGCCCGACGACGACTTCAACGGCGCCGACTCCTTCACCTACGTCGCCAGCGACGGCGACACGACCGCGGCACCCGCCACCGTCACGATCACCGTGCGCGCGATCAACGACCCGCCCCGCGCCGCCGACCAGTCGCTGACCCTGACAGAGGACGGCTCGCTGACGGTCACCGTGGGTGCGACCGACATCGACGGCGACACGCTGGCCTACTCCGTCGCGACCCCGCCCACCCGCGGCAGCCTTGGCGCGATCGACGCCGCGACCGGCGCCGTC
>JBILLP010000031.1:0-12502 GCA_044376025.1 Bradymonadia bacterium | reverse complement strand
CGCAGCGAACTGTCCGGCGACCTTCTGCACGTGGGCTCGCTGCGCGTCGACCGCCTTCATCTCGTCGCTGAGGCGGGCATGCAGCCGTGCGAAGTCGGCGCTCGCCGCACGCGCCGTGAGGGCTGTCCGCAGCGCATCGCCGATGCCGTCGTCCTCGCCGTGCTCGACCGCCTCGATCGCGAGGTCGGCGATCGGGGGGAACCGCGCCGCCTCTGCCGCGGCCTGCAGCGGGGTGGCGACCGCGACGGTCAGCTCCCGAAGGCAGGCGAGGTAGCTGCGGGCCTCCGGATCGCGCTCGAGGAGCGCCTCGACCTCGGCCCTCTCTGCCGCTTCGAGCTCGCCGTCGTAGTAGAATTCGAGCAGGAGTTGTTGTTCGTGCGAGATCATGGGTGCTCTCGGGGGCTCGCTGGGTTCACGAACCGGATTGGTCCCGTGCTGGCGCACGCGACGGCACAGCGTCGGGTTTGTTCAAACGGCCCGGGCCAAAACTTCACTCCACGCGGAGTCGCCCGCCGAGGTACGATGCAAGCGACCTGCGCATGTTCTTGCGGGCATGGTGCAGGCGGCTCATCACCGTGCCGACCGGCACCCCGGTCGCCTCGGCGATCTCCTCGTACGACATGCCCTCGAGCTCGCGGAGCAGCAGGATCTGGCGGTGGATCGGGGTCAGCTCGCTGAGCGCGTCCTCGATCTGCTCGACCAGCTCGCGGCGTGCGAGCACCTTGGCCGGGCTGATGCCCAGCGGGTTGGTGCGAAACGACTCCGACTCCGCCGTTGCCTGGTCGTGGCGCGTGCCCTCCTCGTACTCTGAGATGCTGCCCCGTCGCGCCTTGCGGATGAAGTCGATGCAGGCGTTGGTGGCGATCACGGTGGCCCAGGTCTTGAATGAAGACTGGCCCTCGAACGAGCGCAGGTTGCGGTAGGCCTTGGTGAAGGTCTCCTGCGTGAGGTCCATCGCGTCGTCTGGGTTGCGCAGCATGCCGCAGCAGTGTGAGTAGATGGCTCGCCGGTGACGTTCGACCAGCGTGTGGAAGGCGCGCTGCCCCGCGGGACCGCCGTCGCGGGCGAGGGCTACGAGTTCCTTTTCGTCGCTTTCGGTAGGCATGGGGTGACCGGGAGCGGGCGGTATGACGGGATGCGACGGGGGTCCCTAGCACGGGTCGATCGGCAGGGCGAACGTCGCGTACCCGCCCGCTTGAGCCTCGACCGCGCCGAGCACCCTCGCCCCGGCGCGCCAGCATGGACGCGCTGCTCCGCGCTCAGCCTGCCGACGGTCTGGAGCAGGCGAGCTGGCAGTCGGCGTCGGGGCCGTCGATCTGCACGGTCGCGTGCGACAGGGCGAAGCGGTCGCAGAGCAGCCTGGCGGCCCTCGGGCCAAGCGAGGCGTCGTGTGTCTCGGTGGCCAGGTGCGCGGTGACCGCGGTCTCGGTCGTGCTGATCGCCCAGAGGTGCAGGTCGGGCACGTCGGTGACGCCCGGGATCTCGAGCAGCGCCTCGCGCACATGCTCGATGTCGAGGTGGCCCGGCACCGCGTCGAGGGCGAGGTCGAGCGCGGAGCGGAGCAGCCCCCATGTCGAGACGAGGACGACTGCGGAGACGACGACCGAGATCGCGGGGTCGAGCCAGTTCCAGCCGGTGAAGGCGATGACGCCGGCCCCGACGACCACCGCGGCCGACACCGCGGCATCGGCCAGCAGGTGCAGGTAGACGCCACGCGCGTTGAGGTCGCTGTGACGAGCCCTCGCAAAGAGCAGCGCCGACCCGCCGTTGATCAGGATGCCGAGCGCCGCCACGCCCAGCACGATCGGCGCCTTGACGTCGGGAGGGTGCCCGATGCGCTGCATCGCCTCCCACGCGACGCCGCCGACGGCGGCCACGATCAGCAGCGCGTTCGCCAGCGTCGCCAGGATGGTGCCGCGGCGGAGCCCGTAGGTGTAGCGCCCGGTGGGGGGCCGCCGCGCGAGTCGAAGGGCGCCCCAGCCGATCAGCAGGCCCGAGACGTCGGACGCATTGTGCGCGGCGTCGGCCAGCAGCGCCGTCGACGAGGCCGCGATCCCGGCGACGACCTCTGCGACCACGAAGGCGACGTTGACGCCGATGCCCCATCCGAACGCCCGGTCGAGCCCGTGGTGATGGGCATGGCCATGGTGGTGGGCGTGTCCGTGCCCGTGTCCATGCCCGTGGTGATGGGCGTGTCCATGGTGGTGCCCGTGGTGATGGGCGTGTCCATGGTGGTGCCCGTGGTGATGGGCGTGCCCGGGGTCGGGAGGGGCGTCGGGCTCGGGGCGTGGTGTCGTCGTCATCGTGCCGGGATCCAGGATGCCGCCTTCGGCCTGACCGAAACCTGTACCATGGAGGCCGGAGGAGCGGCAATCGGTTCGGCTGCCGCGACCCGGGTCGCGTTGACTTGGCGCGGTGCCGGCCGTAGCGTCGCGGCTCGCTTTTGCGAGCCAGGGAGAGGTCGTCGCCCGTGCCGTTGCCAGAGTCCATCCAGACGATCCGCGATGTGCTCCGCGGCGTGCGCGCAGTGGCGTGGCGACGCGCAGCGGCGCGTTCGGGGGCGTGGGCGCTGTTCGCGGGGATGCTGGCGTTCACCGCGGCGTCGGCCGTTGTGGCAAGGCTCGGTCCCTCGACCGGGGGCCTCGCCTGGTGGCGAGTCGCCGTGGCGCTCGCTGCGCTGGTCGCGCTCGCGGTGCTCGCTGCCCGTTTCGTGCGCGGTGTCAGGACACTCGGGCAGGTCGCGGCGCTCATCGAGGCGCGCGATCCGGCGCTTCGCACCGATGTCCGGACAGCGCTCGAACTGACAGGGCGTGAGCCGGTAGACCGGTCAGGGACGGCGCAGGCGATGGAGGCGCACCTGGGCGACCGCATCGCTGCCGAGCTGTCGGCGCGTGCCTCGACGCTTGGCGCGTCGATGCCGCCGTCGCGCGTCGGGCTGCCACTGGGCCTTGCCATGGCGCTCGTCACGGTCGTGGCTGTGGCGCGGCACCAGGCGCCCAAGGGCTTCGGCCTCGCGGTTGACCGACTGCTCGGGCTCGGCTCGATGGTCGATGCCGTGCTGCCGCCGGAGCCACTGGTCTCGACGCTTGACCTCCTGCTCACGCCACCTGCCTACACGCAGGACACCCCGACGGGCGTTCCGGGCACGGTCGGCGACGTCACCGCCATCGCGGGCACCCAGGTCGACCTTCGGGGCTACCTGCTCGTACCGGCCTCCCGCGCGGTGCTTGTCCTCACCGACGAGGCCGGGACGCAGCGAATCGACCTGCAGGTCGAGGACCAGAGGCTCTCGGGCACGTTCACGGCGCTGACGACTGGCTCCTACACCTTCGAGGTTGGTGACGAGGCCGCGCTCCGGGCCGACCCGATCAAGCGCCGTGTCGACGTCAAGCCAGATGCCCCGCCGGCGGTCACGCTGACGCAGCCGGCCCAGGACCTCGAGGTCTCCCCCGAGCAGACCGTCGAGCTCGACCTGCGCGCCACCGACGACTTTGGCCTGACCTCGGTCGAGGTGGTCTGGTTCTTCAAGGGTCAGGAGGCGCAGGCGCGACGCATCCCGCTGCGAAAGCCCGACAGCGTCCGCGAGTACGAGGAGACCCACGCGCTCGAGCTGCTGCCGCTTGGCTTGCAACCCGGAGACGACGTGATCGTCGTGGTCGAGGCGCGCGACAACAACGGGGTGCTCGGGCCGCAGGTCGGCTCCTCGCGCCAGCTCGTGCTCCACGTCGCGTCGCCTGAGGAGAAGAACCGGCGTGTCCTCGAGGCCAAGGAGGCGCTGTTCGAGTCGGTGCTTCGCCAGCTCGGCGGCATGCTCGCGGCAGAGATGAATGACTACCAGGCCACTCCCGACAAGAGGGCGGTGGTGGCCACGCCCCGGACGGGCACCGACGCCCAGTTCGCGCAGTGGGTCAACGCCGCGGCGCCGGTGCACAAGGCGTGGCCCGAGCTGCTCGAAGGCTGGCGGGCCCTGCTCACGCTGATGGCCGACGACCCGCTGACGACCGAGCGCGAGGTCAGCCTGCTGACCGGGGCGCTGGCGACGCTCTCGGACCTCGAGCGCGACGGTACCCTGCTGTACGACGCGGCGCAGAAGCCGGCGTCGACCGGTTCGCTCGACGCGGCCAGCTTCAGGGGGATCGCGGCCTTTCATGCCCGTCACGTCAAGGCGGCAGAGCGCGCGGCCCAGCTTCTCGACTCGCTGGTTGCGCAGCAGAAGAAGGATGCCCTCGAGCGTTCGCTCGCGGAGCTCGCCGACTCGCGGGAGCGGCTGCGCGACCTGCTCGAGCAGTACAGCAACACCCGCGACCCCGCGCTCCGGGAGCGCATCGAGCGCGAGATGGCGCGCCTCGAGGAGCGCATGCGCGAGCTGCTCTCGCGCATGGCTGACCAGATCGAACAGCTCCCCAAGGAGCACCTCAACCTCGATGGGCTCGACACGTCGGAGGCGCAGCAGAACGTCACCGACATGAAGTCGGCGCTCGACCAGCTCCGCGAACTGCTCGACAAGGGAGATGTTGATGCGGCGATGCGGCTGCTCGACCAGATGGGCAAGGACATGCAGTCGCTCGAGTCCGAACTCGGGGCGCCGCTCGCCTCGGCCGATTCGGAGGAGCTGAGCGAGCTCGACAAGCGCATGGGCGAGATCATGGACGAGCTGTCGAAGGTCGAGTCGGCCCAGCAGGCGCTCGAGAAGGAGACAAACGAGCTGATGGAGAAGCTGCGCCAGGAGCGCCAGCAGGCCATGAAGCAGGAGATCGAGCAGGCGGTGGCGAAGGCCAAGCAGCAGCTCCAGCAGCTCCGCGAGAAGATGGCCGCGGCCGACCCGTCGCAGATGTCCGACTCGGGCCGGCAGCAGATGGAGCAGATGCGCGAAGCGATGGAGGCGCTGCAGCGGCAGCTCGACATGCCCGACATCGGCGGCGCGGCGGAGCGGGCGGAGGATGGGCAGCGCCGGTTCTCCGAGGCCCGGTCCGAGTTCGAGATGCAGCAGGCGATGTCGGGCAAGCCCGGGCAGCGGCAGCAGGCGCAGCGGGCATCGCGCATCGCCGAGGAGGGCGAAGAGACGCTGCAGCAGATCGCCAGTCGCATGTCGTCGCTCCGTGACCGGTCTGAGCCGATGGCGGGTGGTTCGCAGCGAGACCGGGCAGAAGGGCTCGCACAGCGCCAGGCCGAGGCGCAGCGGGCGCTCGATGGGCTGCAGGGGCAGCTCTCCCAGCTCGGTGAGCGCTTCCCGATGGCCAAGGAGAAGTTCGGCGAACCGATGCGGCAGGCAGGCGAAGGCATGCAGCAGTCCCAGGACTCGCTGGGCCGGGGCCGCCCGCGGCCGGCGCTTCAGGGGCAGCAGCAGGCCCTGCAGTCGCTCCAGCAGCTTCGCCAGCAGCTCGGCCAGATGACCGGGCGCCAGCGCCAGCAGGACCAGGCACGTTCGGGGTCGCAGCGAGAGCGCGTCGAGGTGCCCGAGCAGGGTGAGCAGGACCGCGCTGCCTACCGCCAGCGGGTCATGGACGCGATGCGCGAGGGCGGCCTGCAGAGCTACGACGAGGCCATCAGGAGCTACTATGAAAGCCTCATGCGCTGACCGGGGTGCGCAGCTTGCGCGCTGGCTCGTGACCGCCCTGTTCGCAGCGATGGTCGTGGGTGTCGTGGTGTCCGTGTCGGCCCCGGCCCCGGCGAGGGCCCAGGCCGGCGCGACCAGCACCCCGTGGGTCGAGGTGCGCCGGCTGATCGAGGACTCACGCTACCGCGAGGCCGACGTGCTGCTCCAGCAGCTCGAGGCGGGCGCCAACCCGGACCCCATGGTCACGTCGATGCGCGCGCAGTGGCTCCACCACCAGGGCCGGTACGCCGACGCAGTGAAGGCCTACGACCGGGCGCTCGAGAAGCTCGGTACTGACCCCGCCGCGAGCCCGGTCCACGCCGACCGCGCGCTGTCGCAGACCACCGAGGAGGCCACGCGTGGCTTCGCCCGGTACGTGACGTCCGGGGGCCACTTCGAGGTCTGGTACGACGCGTCGAAGGACTCGATCATCCTGCCGTGGCTCGACGAGACGCTCGAGGGCGCCTACCACGAGATCGGTTACGACCTCGGCTTCTGGCCTGAGCCTCCCATCCGGGTCGAGATCTTCGGCCGGGCCGCGACGCTCGCCAAGGTGTCGACGCTGTCGGAGGAGGCGATCAAGACCACCGGCACCATCGCCCTCTGCAAGTACAACAAGCTGATGGTCACATCGCCCCGCGGCGCTGCGCGCGGCTACGGGTGGCGCGACACCGTTGCGCACGAGTACGTCCACTACGTGATCCAGCACGCCGTCGGCGCCGGCATCCCGATCTGGCTTCACGAGGCGATCGCCAAGTACCTTGAGTCCCGGTGGACCGGCGAGCGCAAGCCAAAGCTGCTCCCGTCGCGCGAGGAGCTCCTCGGGCGTCGGCTCAAGGAGAACCGGATCGTGACCTTCGAGCAGATGCACCCCTCGATGGCGCTGCTCCCGAGCGCGGAGGACGCGGCGACGGCCTACGCACAGGTGTACACGGTCACCGAGTTTGCGATCGCGCAGCGAGGCCGCGGCGTGCTCCGCGCCATCCTGGCCAACGTCAGGGCGGGGCAGGGCGTCGAGGTGGCGGTGGGCCGTGCGCTCGACATGGGCTTCGAGCAGTTCAAGTCGGTCTGGCTGCGCTACCTGTTCGCGCGCCCACGCCTCGACGTGCCGGGCGACTTCGACGACGAGAAGGTCGAGATTGTCGGCATCCTCGACCGGGCCGCCGAAGGTGAGGGCAGCGGCGACTGGCAGGAGATCGCGCAGGTCGAGGCGCGTGACTTCCTTCGCCTCGGCGAGCTGCTCCGGGCGCGCGACCTGCGCGAGGCGGCCGTCGCGGAGTACGAGAAGGCGTCGGCGCTGCTCGGAAACACCAACCCGGTGCTGCAGAACGCCATGGCGCGGGTCTATCTCGACCTCTCGAAGCCTGAGCGTGCCCTCTCGTCGGTCGCCGACGTCGGGCACTGGTACCCGGGCTACTACCCGACCTTCTTGCACGAGGGCGAGGCCCTGAACCGCATGAACCGCCCCCACGATGCCCTGAAGCCCCTCGAGGAGGCCGCCGGCATCAACCCCTTTGACCCCGCCGTGCTCGAGGAGCTCGCCCGCGCATGGGAGGCGACCGCCGACCCCGAGCGGGCACGCTGGGCCCGCGACGCGGCGCAGCGACTCAAGTAGGAACCACGGTGTCGAACGATAGGAAGCACCATGAGTGATCAGATTGACGGCGTCTCGGTGTCAGAACTGCTCGCCCGCGCCCGGGGCGCCAGGACGGCGATCGAGGAGCAGGTGGCCCGCAGGGTGTTCGGCCAGCAGGAGGTCGTCGAGCTCATGCTCATCTCGCTGTTCGCCCGCGGTCACACGCTGATGATGGGCGTTCCGGGGCTGGCCAAGACGCTGCTTGTCTCGACGTTGGCCGAGGTCCTCGACCTCAAGTTCAACCGCATCCAGTTCACGCCCGACCTGATGCCATCGGACATCACCGGCACCGACGTCCTCGAGACCGATGCGGAGACCGGGCGGCGCGTGTTCAGGTTCATGCCCGGGCCGGTGTTCTCGAACCTGTTGCTGGCCGACGAGATCAACCGCACGCCGCCGAAGACCCAGGCGGCCCTGTTGCAGGCGATGGCGGAGCGGCGCGTCTCCGTCGGGGGACGCACCTACGACCTCGAGCCGCCCTTCCTGGTCTTCGCGACCCAGAACCCCATCGAGCAGGAGGGTACCTACCCGCTGCCGGAGGCGCAGCTCGACCGCTTCATGTTCCACGTCGAGGTCGACTACCCGACCCTGCGCGATGAGCTCGAGATCGCGCGCCGCACCACGGTCGACACACGGGAGCCGCTCAGCCACGTGCTGACGCCGGCCGACATCCTTGCGCTCCAGAAGCTCGTCTACCACGGCGTCGCCGGTGACACGGTCGTCGAGTACGCGGTGAAGCTTGTCAGGGCGACGCGGCCCGGCGACCCCAACGCCACCCCCGAGATCGGCAAGTACGTCAGCTTCGGTGCCGGCCCGCGCGCCACGCAGTACCTGATCCTCGGCGCCAAGGCGCGCGCGATCCTCCGCGGTTACGAGGCTCCCTCCCTCGACGACGTCAAGGCGCTTGCCCCGTCGGTGCTTCGCCACCGCGTGCTCGTGAATTTCCATGCAGATGCAGACAACGTGAAGCCGAGCGACCTGATCCGCCAGCTCGTCGAACGGCTCAAGTGACCCCGCGATGCTGATCGAACCCAGGCAGATCGACCGACTCGGCAACCTGCGCCTCAAGGCAAGGTCGATCGTCGAGGGGGTCATCAACGGCATGCACCGCAACCCCCACAAGGGTTCGAGCGTCGAGTTCGCCGAGTACAAGGAGTACTCGCCCGGCGACGAGATCAAGCATGTCGACTGGCGTGCCTGGGGGCGGCTCGATCGCTACTTCGTCAAGCAGTTCGAAGACGAGACCAACTACCGCGCCTACCTGCTCCTCGATACCTCGGGCAGCATGGACTTCGCCTTCGAGGAGGCCCCGCGCAAACTCGATCACGCCGCGACCCTTCTGGCGGCCGTCGCGTGGCTGCTGCTCTCGCAGGGAGACGCCCCCGGGCTGCTCTGCTTCGACGAGCGGCCCGGCTCGTGGCTGCCACCGGCGTCGAAGCGAACCCAGTTCGAGGACATCTGCCGCGTCATCGAGGCACGCCCGGCCACCGGGCGCACCTCGGTCGAGGCGGCGCTGTCGCGCATCGCCGAACGTGTCCACGCGCGCTCGATGGTCGCCATCTTCTCGGACTTCCTCGACGCCGGTGACGACATGCTGACGCTCGCCCGCGTGCTTCGCCGCCGTGGGCACGAGGTGGTGCTCTTTCATGTTCTCGACCGCGCCGAGCTTGAGCTTCCGTACGAGGGGCTCACGCTGTTCGAGGGCATGGAGTCCGACGGCGAGGCGCTCGTGGACCCCGACGACGTCAGGTCGCGCTACCGCGAACTGATGCAGGCCCACATCGCCCGCATCGAGCACGCCTGTCGCGTCGCCGACATCGAGTACTTCAGGGCCGTGACCCGGGAGCCCGCCGAGCGGGTGATCCTCGACTTCGTGCAGGGTCGCGCCAGGCCCCGGGCGCGGAGGTAGCCCGTGGGCGCGCTCAACCCGCTTCTGCTGCTCGGGCTGCTTGCGGTCGCTGTGCCGATCGCCGTCCACCTCATCAACCGGCGAAAGGCGGCTCGGCACCGCTTCCCGGCGATCCGGCTGCTGCTCGAGTCCGATGAGCGCATCGCCCGCGCCATGAAGCTGAAGCAGTGGCTTCTGCTGGCAGCTCGCGTGCTGCTCTTCGTGCTGCTCCCACTCGCCTTCGCGCAGCCCTACCTGCTCCGCGACACCGTGGCGTCCGGGATCTCGGGTGACCGGCTCCCCGCCACCGTGGTGGTGGTGCTCGATGACAGTGCCAGCATGAGCTGGTCGTCGGGCGGCGACGGTCGCTGGGAGCAGGCCGTCAAGACCGCCCGCGAGCGCATCGAGGACCTCAGGCCCTGGGACCAGGTCGCGCTGCTCGTCGCGAGCGACCCGCCAGCCGCGCTGGTCGGCGACCCCACGGAGGACCACGGCCGCGTGCTCGAGGCGCTTGCGGAGTTCAGGCCCGCGTGGGCAGGCTCCGACCTCGCCGGCGCGCTCCGGCTCGCGCGGGACATCCAGCGCGCCGCGAAACTGCCGAACCACCGGACCGTCGTCGTGTCGGACGCCACCGCCACCACCTGGGGCCAGGACGGCCTCAACGAGGCCGTCGCGGGGCTCGGTGACCTCGACGTCGTGTCGCTCGGCCTCGGCGAGGGGAGCGGCAACCTGGCGATCACCTCTGTCAAGACCATGTCGGCCGAAGACGGCGCCGCCGGCAGCCATCGCCTTGAGGCGACCATCACCGCCGCCGGCATCGACCGGCCATCGAAGGTGCCCGTCAGGCTCCTCGACGGCGACCGGCTGATCGCCACCACCTTCGTCGATGTACCCGCTCACGGCCGCGCCACCGCGGTCGTCACCCAGCGCTTCGAGGATGCCGGGCTGCACCGCCTCAGGTTCGAACTCGACGAGCCCGCCGGGCTCCGGTCCGACAACGTACGCCACGTTGCCTTCGAGCCGGGGCGAGCGCTCCGTGCGCTGCTCGTCGACGGCGACATGCGCAGCGTCTCGTTCAACGACGAACTCTACTACCTCGACCGTGCGCTGTCGGTCGGCAGCGACGCGGCGCGGGCCATCGAGCTCACCACCATCGCGCCCGATGCCCTCGCTGCCACCGACCTCGAACGCTTCGACGTCGCGGTCCTCGCCAATGTGGCGGCGCCGGCAGTGGCAGAGGCGCGGCGCCTCGAGGAGTGGGTCTCTGCGGGTCACGGGCTGCTGCTCTCGACCGGCAGCAACACCCGCGAGGCCGAGTGGAACGCCGCCCTCGGACCGCTGCTCCCCAAGCCGATCCGGACGATCAAGGTGCTCTCCGAGCCGTCCGATCCCGACGCCGGCATCAAGGCGACCCGCATCTCGACCATCGACCGCTCCCACCCGGTCTTCAGGGTCTTCGACCTGCCGGGCGGCCAGACCATCCAGAGCGCGCTGGTCTACCGCTATGCGCTGCTCGAGCCCTCAGCGGTCGAGGGGGTCACCCAGCTCGCGGCGTATGCCGATGGGGCCCCCGCGATCGTCGAGCGGCGGGTCGGCCAGGGCCGCGTCGCGCTGCTCACGACCACGGTCGACCTCGACTGGAACGACCTGCCCATCCGCACCGCCTACCTGCCGATGATGCGCCGGCTGGTGTCCTACCTCGCACGCCAGTCGGGCGACACCCGGGCAGAGGCGACCGTCGGCCAGCGGCTCGTGCTCGATGTCGAGTCCCTGAATCCCGAGCGGCTCGCGGTCATCGCAGCCGATGGCGCCCGCACGGTCGTCTCGATCGAGGCGGGCAAGGCCGGGTTCGTGCCGCCAGGGGCAGGCACCTACGAGGTGCTCGCAGAGGTCGGAGGCGTCGAGTCCGCCGTGCCGTCGCTCGCCTTCTCTGCCCATGCACCGCCTGACGAGAGCCGCCTTGCGGCGTTTGCGCCAGAGGCCATCGAGCGCATCCGTCTCGCCGCCGCCGGCAGTGGCGCCCCGAGGAGCCCCGGCGATGTGCCCGCGGAGGCGCGGCGGGACCTCTGGCCGCTGCTCCTCTTCGGTGCACTCGTGCTCATGTACGCAGAGACGCTGCTGCAGGTGCGGCGCCGCCTCTGGGAGCGCCTGAACGAGCGACTGTCACGGCTCCGCGCTGTCACGTCGCGCGGCTGACCCTCACGCCGGCAGCGCTGCGGAGCCGTCGGGACGCCCGATCACCTCGTCGGGTCGAAGCGGCCCCTCCCGCTTGAGCACCCAGAAGTCCGGGATCGGCAGGGCGACGCCCGCGATGTTGAAGACCTCCCAGCCGAGCAGCAGCTCCGGATCACCGGGGTTCACCGTGACGAGCGGGCAGTAGCCGGCGCGCGCCGGCCAGTCGAAGAAGAGGTTCCCGGCCTGACGGTAATCGAGGTAGTGGCCCCCCTGCCAGCCGCGCGGAAAGCGAAGCCCCTGCGCGGAGCGAACCTCGTAGTGCCCAAACGTCAGGGGCCGCCCCTGGCGGTCGCGCTTCGGTGCCGGCGGCACATCCCAGCCCGTCTGCTCGACCTTGACGTTCCACCCCCGGAGCCGCCCTGAGGCCCGGTCGAGGTGAAATGTCTTTCGAAACGACTTCCACATCAGCCGGTGGAACCAGTCGGGCATCGAAAGGTCGATGCCCGTGTAGCTCGTGTCGGCGAGCGCCTCGAGGTCGAGCGGGCGACCGGCACGGACGATCTCGAACAGCTCGTCGCCGTTCATGCGCAGGAGTTGGTCGAGCGAGATGGCCACGTGCAGGCTCCGGTCTTGGGCGGTGTCGGCCCGGTCGAGCCGTGAAGTCTACGCCACGCGGGCACGCCCTTCAACCGCCACGCGGCGGCTGCTCCCTTGCAGCGCCGGGCAAAAAGCGCCGACGCCCGCGGGCTCGGAGCCGGCGGGCGTCGTTGTTGCGCGAGGCTCGAGACGGATCAGTTGTCGGACTCGGCCTTCTCGTAGCCGTCGCGGACGCCCGTCACGGTGTCGTTCGACGTGCCGGTGCCGAAGTCGTACTTCACCGACAGGAGGCCGAACATCGGCGCGCCACCGGCACCGCTGAGGAAGTTCGGCCCGTTGTTGACGAACGACGTGTCGAAGGTGCCGTCGATCGTGAGCTCGCCGAAGTTCAGGCCGATGCCGGCCGACCAGTAGTAGGTCTGGCCGGTCTGCGTCGAGGTGCGGTCGTCTACGTCCGGCGCCTGGTCGTCCTCGAAATCGCTCGGGTCCGCGGGGTTGGTCGCGGCGTTGCCCTCGATGGTCCTGGTCGAGACCGTGAAGGCGTGGCGCAGGCCGCTGCGCAGCGTGACGTGCTTCGACACGTTGAACTCGCCGGCGACGCGCACGCTGG
>JBILLP010000380.1:0-4060 GCA_044376025.1 Bradymonadia bacterium | reverse complement strand
GAAGCCGACGGTGACGTGCTCGTAGTGCGGCGCGGGCTCGCGGGCCTGGGTCGCGAGGTAGCGTGCGCGCTCGATCAGGGTCGGGTTGTCTGACAGAAGCGCCCCGCCGCCCGAGGTCGTGATGATCTTGTTGCCGTTGAACGACAGCACCGACAGGCGCCCGAACGACCCGCACTTTCGGCCCCGGTAGTCGGCGCCGAGCGCCTCGGCGGCGTCCTCGATGAGGGGCACGTCGTAGCGCGCGCAGGCCTCAAGGATCGGGTCGAGCTGGGCGGCCTGGCCGTAGAGGTCGACGGCGATGACCGCGCGGGGCAGCCTTCCGCGTCGCGCGCAGGCCTCGAGCTCCTCGGCGAGCAGCTCGGGGTCCATGTTCCAGGTCTGGCGCTCGGAGTCGATGAAGACCGGGTGCGCCCGCTCGTAGCACACCGGGTTCACCGTGGCGGAGAAGGTCAGCGACGAGGCGATGACCTCTTCGCCGGGCTCGATGCCAAGCAGCCGGAGCGCCAGGTGCAGGCCGGCGGTGCCCGACGACAGCGCCGCGCAGTGGCCGACGCCGACGTAGGCCGCAAGCTCGCGCTCGAAGGCGTCGACGTGGGGCCCGAGCGGCGCGACGTAGTTGTCATCGAACGCCTGGTGGACCAGTGGGAGCTCGTCGCCGCTCATGTGTGGCGAAGACAAGAAGACGCGTGCCATCAGGACCTCGTGCGGGGTGGGTTCATGCGCTCGTCGATGGCCAGCACGGCGCCACCGACCGCTCGGAGCCGCCGCGTTGAGCCCGCGACCTAGCGGCGAGTCGGGGCGCCGTACAGCGCACGGCGACGGCCGTCACTTCGGGGTGGCAGTCGAACCCGGTTCGGCTGTACACTGTCAGACGGCCTTGCGCTCGCAGGGCCGTCGACCCGCGACACGCCCGAGGACGCGATGCTCCCGACCCGCCCACGACGAACTGCGCTGCTGCTGCCCGCCCTCGCCGCAGCCTCCCTGCTCGCCGCCTGCGCCGCCGACCCCGACTCGAGCGGCCCTGAGCGCACGGGCGGTGGTGGCGGCAGCACCGACACCGGGCGCGTCGACACCGGCGCCGACACCGGTGAGTCCGACGATACCGGCCTCGGGGACACCGACCCAGCGGACACCGGCGAGGGTGACACGGGCCTCGAGGACACCGACCCCACCGATACCAGCCTTGCCGACTCCGGCGACGATACCACCGCCGACACCGGCTCCGACGCCTTCGTCGACCCCGACGCCACGGTCGAGCGCATCGACTCCGACGGCGACGGCATCTGGGACGGACTCGAGGGCGACCGTGACCCCGATGGTGACGGACGCCCCAACTACCTCGACGACGACTCCGACGGCGACGGCCTGCTCGACCGCTGGGAGTACCGGCGCCCTGCCGACTCCGGCACGCGCCCCTCCGACATCGACACCGACGGGGCCCCCGACTTCGTCGACCGCGACTCCGATGGCGACGGCCTGCTCGACCAGGACGAGGATGGCTGCCCGGGCAGCTCGCTGCCGACCGAGACCGACTCCGACCGCGACGGCTACCCCGACGTCGTCGAGGTCGCCTTCGGCTCCGACGCCTGCGACCGCGCCAGCGACATCTCGACGCTGGTCGACTTCTTCTTCACGCTGCCCTTCGAGGGTCCGCCCGAACGCGCGGAGCTGCCGATCGACACCTCGGTCGAGAAGGGCGACGTCGTCTTCAACATGGATGTCACCGGGTCGATGTCGGCCTCGATCGCCAGCCTGCAGTCGAGCCTGCGCACCAGCATCATCCCCGGGCTGGCCTCGCGGATCAGCAATGTCGGCATCGGCGTGTCGGCCTTCGCCGACTTCCCGTGCGACGGCTACGGCAACGCCGGCGACTACCCCTTCAAGCTCCTGCAGCGCGTGACGACCGACGCCGCCGCCGCCCAGCGGGGCACCTCGCTGCTGCGCCTGGCGGGCGGCGGCGACACGCCCGAGTCGGGCTGGGAGTCGCTCTACCAGCTCGCGACCGGGCTCGGGCGCGCCGACGAGGGCTGCTCGGGCTCGTCGACCCGGCCGTTCGACCCCTCCGCGGGGCTCGTCGCCGGCGTCTCCGACGGCACGATCGGCGGCGCGGGCTTCCGCGACAGCCAGGTGCGCGTGATCGTCCACATCACCGACGCGACCTCGCACATCCGAGACGTCCGCGACGTGCCGTCAGATCCTGCACCCTTCCCCTACGGCGCGAACGACGCAGAGGTGCGGACGGCGCTCGGGGGCATCGACGCCAAGGTCATCGGCGTGGCCGTCACCACCCTCGGCCGCAGCGAGGCGACGCCGAGCCTGACCACACTGGCGCAGAACACCGGCGCGGTCGTCCCGGCCTGCGCCTGGGGCACCACCGACCGGCCGGCCGGCTGCGGACCGACCCAGTGCTGCACCGGCCCCTCAGGCCGCGGCGAGAGCCCGGTGGGAGGGCTCTGCCCACTCGTCTTCAAGCCCGGCACGGCCGCGCTGAACAGCAGCGTCATCAGCGGCATCGAGGCGTTGCTCGGCGGCTCGGCCTTCGACATCACCGCGGTGCCGCGGCGCGACGAGGCGGAGTTCACGGCGAGCGGCATCGACACGACCTGCTTCCTTCAGTCGATCACGCCGCGGACGGCGACCGCGAGCGGCTGCGCCTCGGCCCCCCTGGCGGCCGACACCGACGGCGACGGCACGCTCGACGGCTTCACCGGCGTCTCGCCCGGCGCCAGCGTCACCTTTGAGCTCGAGACCCGGAACCTGTGCGTCGATCAGATCGCCGACCCGCAGACCTTCTTGTTCTACATCGACCTGATCACCAGCGAGGGCGACTCGCTCGGCACCAAGCTTGTGACGGTGCTCGTGCCGCCGCTCGGCGACAAGCAGTAGGCCGCCGTCAGCGGGGGCTCCGCGCCGGCACGCTCAGGCAGCGCGCCACCAGCGGAGGCAGCTTCACGACGTGCGGCGCCGCAAGGCCCTGCGGCTCGATGCGCCCGAGGTCGAGCTCCTTGAACCAGTCGACCTGCCTGCAGGCGACCGACTCCAGCGGCTGCTCCCTGAGGTTCGGGCAGCGGCCGATGCGCACCCGGTAGTCGCCGGGCGGGGCGTCACGGTCGTAGAGCGAGACCGAGAGCGAGTTGGGCCCGAGGAAGACGCCGCTGGTGAAGGCGCGGCCCGCGAAGCCCTCGGGGCCGTCGAGCTCGATGCGCCACGGCTGCTCGTACCCGATGCCATAGACGCACTGCGGGATCGGCTCGAGCAGCACATGCAGGAATCCGCGCGGCGGCAGCGGCACCTGGGCCGTCGACACCGGGGTCAGCCAGAAGGCCGAGGCGGCCGACGCGCCGGCAAGGGCGCCGCGCAGGTGGCGGTGCAGGGTCGTTCGCAGGCGTTGCGTCGTGGGGCGGCGGAGCACGGGTCAGGCTCGCGGTTCCGGAGCCCTGGGTGTCGGGCCTCGGGCGTCGTACCGCAGGTTCGGGGTCGTGTGAAGGGTCGGTGCCGGCTCGGGTCAACCGGGGACGGCCGGGATGTCATCGCGGCTGTCGGGGGCATCGTGGATGAGGTCGACGCGGAGCGTGCCCTCTGCACCGAGGGGCTCGGCGGCACCCGACGGCTCGACGCCGCGACTTCGGAGCGCCTCGATGAGTCGAGGCTGCCGCGCGGCCGGCAGCTCGATCGTGGCGACGAACGCCTTGTTCGAGAAGGACCGTGCGTCGAGCACACACCCGCCTGCCTCGCTGACCGCGTCACACACGGCGCTCCACGCTGCGCCGGGCTCACCACGCGACACCGCCTGCCACTGGAAGCTGTCCCTACGCACTGCCGGCCCCGCGCTCAGAGGTACTCGCACACGAACGCAAACTCGCCCGGCTCACGGCGCAGCCCCACGCGGTAGACGAACGAGGGCACGCCGAGCAGCAGCGGCTGCTGCTCGGGGCTCGCGAGGTCGAGGTAGTCGGTGGTCGCATCGCATCGACCATCGTCGTCGAGGTCGATCTGGAAGAGCACGCTGTGGTCAGCGAACGGGGTCGCCGTCATCGTCCACTCGACCCTGAAGGCGCCC
>JBILLP010000379.1:0-4062 GCA_044376025.1 Bradymonadia bacterium | reverse complement strand
GACCTCGCGAGGAACCTGGTAGCGGTGGAGCGTCGCCTTGCGCTCGAGGATCGCGACGCGGGTCTCGAAGTCCGGCGGCTGGATGTCGGCGATGAGGCCCATCATGAGGCGCGAGCGGACGCGGGACTCGAGCGCCTGCAGGTCCTGAGGCTGGCGGTCCGAGGTGACGACGATCTGCTTGCCGGCCTGCACCAGGGAGTTGAAGGTATGGAAGAACTCCTCGGTCGTCCGCTCCTTGCCCTCGAGGAAGTGCACGTCGTCGAGGAGGAGCAGGTCGACCTCCTGGCGGTTCCGCTGCCTGAAGGCGTCCATGCGGTTGGCGCCGATGGCGGAGATCATGTCGTTGACGAACGTCTCTGCCGACAGGTAGCGGACCCGAAGCCCGGGGCGCGACTGCATGGCGGCGATGCCGATCGCCTGCATCAGGTGGGTCTTTCCGAGGCCGACACCGCCATAGAGGAAGAGCGGGTTGTAGACTTGGCCGGGGAGCTCGGCGACGGCGCGGGCGGCCTCCCAGCAGAACTGGTTCGAGGTCCCGACGACGAAGGCGCCGAAGTCGTTGGCCCGCTGCAGGCCGGATGCGACGATGCGGCGCTCGAGGTCATCGCCGGTCTCGGTTGGCGCGGGCGGCTCCGGCGTCTCGACCGGGCGCTGGGAGACGGGAGCGGGCTCGTCGGAGACGAGGTCAAAGAGGGAGAGCTGGGGCGCGGGCGGAGCATCCTCGGGCGGCGGCTCCGGAGCCCGGTGCCGGATGCGGACACGCAGCTCGCGCCCCGAGACCGCCCGGGCACACTGCTCGACGAGGTCGCGGTAGCTGCGCTCGAGCACGAGCGCCGCCTGCGCGTCGGGAGTGACCAGCGCCAGCGTGCCGGCGCGGTCGTCAGCCTCGACCTCGAACGCGGCGAAGTGCGCGTCGAATACGTCGCTGCCGAGTCGCTTCCGGAGCGCGGCGGAGGTCTCTGTCCACAGGTCGATCATCGTGCTCGGCACGGGGGTGGGCGTCGGGGGGGATCCTGTCGGACTGTCGCCCCGGGTCGAGCGCGGGTGCGTCATCGACTCCGGGGACTTGGTCACTGTCCCTTGGGCGGACTGCCCTACCATCGGCCCTGCACGACTTTCAACCGTCATCGAGCCGCGAAGCGAAGCCGCCGAGTGCACCCAAAACCCTGATATCTATGGATTTTGAAGAATCCACCGCTCTCCACAGGATCGCCGACTGCCCTGTGGACAAGTCACAATAGATCCAACGTCTCGCGGGGTTCGGGCAGAGATCCTCAGCCGGAACCTCCCGGGGCGATCCGGTGATCCTGACGTGTCAGCGAGGTGGCTCGGGGGGCGTGCTCGACCGCAGGGCGGGCATGCGGGGCGGCCAGATGCATTTAACCCATGATTCCAGTTACTTGGACGACTTTGCAACCACCACTTGACACCCCCCCCGAGGTGCCTAAACCTCGCCGCCCCTCAACCAGGGCCGTCAGAACCGGCGGCCCGGACAACCCACCCTCTCACGCAGGAGAGAACGATGAACGTCAAGCCCCTCAACGACCGTATCCTCGTCAAGCGCACCGAGAGCGAAGAGCGCAGCGCCGGCGGCATCATCATCCCCGACACCGCCAAGGAGAAGCCCCAGGAGGGCAAGGTGATCGCGGTCGGCCCCGGCAAGTACGACAAGGGCGAGCGCATCCCCCTCAACGTCAAGGTCGGTGACCGCGTGCTCTTCGGCAAGTACTCGGGCACCGAGGTCAACATCGGCGGTGTCGAGCACACGCTGCTCCGTGAGGACGACGTCTTCGCCGTCCTCGAGGGCTGAACCGCCCCTCCCTTCGACTCCATCACGTCGATCCAACTCACTCCCACGATGAGGTAGAGCCATGTCAGCCAAGGAAATCGTATTCAAGGAAGACGCCCGTCGCCGCATGCTGCGCGGCGTGTCGATGCTCGCGAAGGCCGTCAAGGTCACGCTGGGCCCCAAGGGGCGCAATGTCATGATCGAGAAGTCGTTCGGCGGTCCGAAGGTGACCAAGGACGGCGTCACGGTCGCCAAGGAGATCGAGCTGTCGGACAAGTTCGAGAACCTCGGCGCCCAGATGGTCCGCGAGGCCGCCAAGAAGACCGCCGACGTGGCCGGTGACGGCACCACGACCGCGACGGTCCTCGCCGAGGCGATCTTTCGCGAGGGCGTGAAGTTCGTGTCGGCCGGCCACAACCCGATGTCGCTCAAGCGCGGCATCGACGCCGGCGTCGAGGCGATCATCGGCGAGATCAAGAAGGCCGCCAAGCCGACGTCCGATCCCAAGGAGATCGGCAAGGTCGGTACCATCTCCGCCAACGGCGACGAGACGATCGGCCAGCTCATCTCCCAGGCCATCGACAAGGTGGGCGCCGACGGCGTCATCACCGTCGAGGAGGCCAAGGGCATGGAGACCGAGCTCGAGGTTGTCGAGGGCATGCAGTTCGACCGCGGCTACGTGTCGCCCTACTTCGTGACCGATGCCGACCGCATGCAGGCGGAGCTCGAGGACCCCTTCATCCTCCTCTACGAGAAGAAGGTCTCGAACATGCGCGACCTGCTCCCGGTCCTCGAGGCCGTGGCGCGCTCGGGCAAGCCGCTGCTCATCATCGCCGAGGAGATCGAGGGCGAGGCGCTCGCGACCCTGGTGGTCAACAAGCTGCGCGGCACGCTCAACGTCGCGGCCGTCAAGGCCCCCGGCTTCGGTGATCGCCGCAAGGCGATGCTCGGCGACATCGCCGTGCTCACCGGCGGCACGGTCATCAGCGAGGACCTCGGCATGAAGCTCGAGAACGTTACGCTGAGCGACCTCGGCCGCGCCAAGAAGGTCCGCATCACCAAGGACAACACGACGGTCATCGACGGCTTCGGCGATCGCGCCTCGATCGACGGCCGCGTCAAGCAGATCCGCGCCCAGATCGAGGAGACCAAGAGCGACTACGACAAGGAGAAGCTCCAGGAGCGCCTTGCCAAGCTCGTCGGCGGCGTGGCGGTCATCAAGGTCGGTGCCGCGACCGAGACCGAGATGAAGGAGAAGAAGGACCGCGTCGATGACGCGCTCGCAGCGACCCGCGCAGCCGCCGAGGAGGGCATCGTCCCCGGTGGTGGCGTGGCGCTGATCCGCGCCTCGTCGGTGCTCAACAACCTCAAGTTCGGCGACGACCTCGACTTCGGCGTGGCGATCCTCAAGCGCGCCGTCGAGGAGCCCATCCGCCAGATCGCCGCGAACGCGGGCATCGATGGCTCGATCGTCATCAACCGCATCCGCGAGTCGGCCGGCAACTTCGGCTTCAACGCCGCGACTGAGGTCTACGGCGACATGATCGAGATGGGCGTCATCGACCCCGCGAAGGTCGTGCGCACCGCGCTGCAGAACGCCGCGTCGGTGGCGGGCCTGCTGATCACGACCGAGTGTGCCGTGGTCGAGAAGCCCAAGGACGAGAAGCCCGCGCCCGGTGGTGCCGGTGGCATGGGCGGCATGGGTGGCATGGGCGGCATGGACGACGACTTCTAGGTCGACGCCGATCCCCGGTCACCTGCCAGACGGGCGCCCCCTCACCCGAGGGTCGGCGCCCGCGGCGCTTTTTGGGGGCCTGCCGCGGGCCGGCTCACGGCAGGCGGCAGCGCGCCGGTGCATTGGCAAGGGGCAGCTCGAGCACGGCACGTCCCGATCCCCCGACGCCGTGGCACGTCGCGTCGCCCGGCGTGAAGTCGCCGCTGCGGTCCTCGTCGCGAAAGATGCGAAGCCAGACAGGGCCGCACGGGGTCAAGGGTGGAGTCAGGGTCGACCTCGTCATGGCATCGACTCCCGAACCGTCGAGGGCGACGGGCGGGCTCCGCTCGATCGGGCCAGCCCAGGCGACCGGGGTTGCCGGGTACCAGCCCAGCTCCGCACGGAGCGGGCGCGAGGCGTCGGCACCGGCTAGCTCCTCGACCTCGACGCGGAGCGGACAGCCCCGAAACGAACCGACCAGAAGGCCCGGCGCCCTGAGGTCTGCCACAAAGCCGCGGTCGGCGAAGGCGCGGGCGTCGGCTTCGGAACCCCAGACGAT
>JBILLP010000030.1:0-12511 GCA_044376025.1 Bradymonadia bacterium | reverse complement strand
TGCGGCCGAGCACCACCGGCCGACCGGCGACCGCGGCATCGATCGCGCTGCGGTAGGCGGCGGTCGTCGCGGCGACATATTCAGGCCCCTTGAGCCGGCCCTCGATCTTGAAGCAGGCCACACCGGCGTCGATCAGCGCTGGAATCTGCTCGACGGCCATCAGGTCCTGCGGCGAGAGCAGGTAGCGCAGCTCGCCGAGGTCGTGCGGCGAGCCGTCGACGAGCATGTCGTAGGGCAGGCGACAGGCCTGCGCGCACTGGCCACGGTTGGCGCTGCGGCCGCCCCAGGCCTCGCTCGAGAAGCACTGCCCGCTGTACGACACGCAGAGCGCCCCATGCACGAAGACCTCGATCTCGACCGGGGACTGCCTCGAAATCTCGGCGATCTCGCGGATGGAGAGCTCGCGGGCGAGCACCACGCGCTCGATCCCCTGCGACGCGGCCCACGCACACCCCTCGGCACTCGTGATCGTCATCTGGGTCGAGGCGTGGACCGGCAGGTGGGGCGCCACCTCGCGGATCAGCTTCACCGCCCCGACATCCTGCACGATCACCGCATCGACGCCCGCATCGCTCATCGCGCCAATCCGGTCGGCGGCCAGGCCCAGCTCGCGGTCGAAGACGAGCGTGTTGAGCGTCACGAATCCCCGGAGTCCCCGCTCATGAAGCGTCTCCATGACCCGGGGGAGCTCGTCGACCTCGAAGTTGGCGGCACGCGCCCGGGCGTTCAGCTCGGTCAACCCGAAGTACACGGCGTCGGCGCCCGACTCGACTGCGGCGCGGAGCTGGGGCCAACCCCCGACGGGTGAGAGCAATTCGGGTCGTAGCATGGACTCGCCGGCAAGGCCGCGGGGCGAACGCGCCGCGGGGCGGGGCCGACTACCGCATCGGCCGGTCGAGGTACAGGGGCGGCGCGACCGCGGCGGTGTCACCAACCCAGAGCGCGCGAACCGCCGGTGGCGTGTACGGGGGTGGCGCGACGGTCCATGCCGCGGCCGCGCGCAGCAGGCGGTCGGGGTTGGCCAGCTCCGCGGCCGGCTCATGCGACAGCAGCCACTGCTCGCGGGCCGACTCCGCCGGCGCCGGCAGCGAGACCCGCAGCGAGGCGACGACGCCGGTCACCAGCGAACGGGCCTCGTCGTCGGCGCCCGCCTCTGACAGCGCCCGCGCCCGCGTCCACGCCGCCTCGAGCCACTCGGCCCTGACAGCGCCCGGGCCGCGTCCGTTCGAGGTGCGCGACCGGGCATCGCGCTCCGCCAGCGCCAGCGAGAGCCAGAGCCGCGCGCGGCGCAGCAGCAGCCCCGTCGCCGGGAGCGCCTCGCACGTCGCGGGCAGCCCGCCGGCAAGCGCCCAGGCGCCCGCTGCGTCGAGCGGCACCCAGAGCCCCGACGACCCGCGCTCCCAGAGCCCCCCGTCGAGACAGGCGACCAGCACGGTACCATCGGTCACGCCCGCGGTGGTGCAGACGCCGGCGATGCGGCCAAGCGGCGGCGCCCCGCGCGCCAGCAGCGCCAGCTCCCACGAGGCGCGCCAGGGGTCGGCAGAAGCCGGGGCGTCGGGCGTCACGGGCAGCGCGGCCTCGCGCGCCAGCCGCTCCTTGGCCCGGAGCCGCCTCAGCAGCCGGAGCCGCCGCTCGATCGCCGGGGCCGGCTCGGCGCGCCACTCGACGATCCGCTCGGGTCCGCCGAGCCGATCGAGGCGGCCGACGCGCTGCTCGCGCCGCGCGGGGTTCCAGGGCAGGTCGAGGTGGAGCACCTTGGCGGCAAAGGGCAGGTTGTGTCCCTCTGCGCCGACATCGGTCGAGATCAGGATCGAGGGCCCGGGTGTGTGAGGCGCCCGCTCGAGCAGCAGCCGGATCGCTGTGTCCGGCTCCATGCGACCGGCCGTAGCATGGCGCGCGCCCCTCCCGGTCCACATGACGACCGCCTTGTGCCCGCCCTGCCGGAGCGCCACCCACAGCGCCTCCGCGGTGTCCACCGACTCCGTGAAGGCGAGCGTCACCCTCATGGCCGGACACTGCGCCAGCACCGACGCCGTCAGCGACGCCATGTCGCCGGGCGCGGCCTCGAGCGCCTCGACCGCGTGGGCCACCGCCTCGCGCCGCGAGCGCGCCGGACGCCCCACCCCTGCCGCACCCTCACGGTCGAACCAGAAGGGCAGGACCCGCTGCGCAGGCCCGCCCTCACGCTCAGCCGCGAAGCAGCGCGCAAACTCCGCCCGCGTGAGCGTCGCCCCGACCGACTCCGCCTCCTCGAGCCTGGCGAGGTACCGCTCTGCGCGCCGCAGCGACGCGAGCAGGGCCGGCGTCGACGACGACCAGCGTCGCAGCAGCAGCTCCTCGACGAGCCAGCTCGGCGCATCGACGTCGGCGATGGCGGCCGCGGCGCTGGACACCGCCTCGATCAGCCCGGGGTACGGGTCGGGCCGGCTCCACCTGGCGACCTCACGCTCGCGGCGACGCGTGACCCCGCTGCCAGCCAGCCCCGCGTGGGCGTCGATGCGCTGCGCCAGCGCCCGGTCGAGCCGGATCACCGCCCGCTCGACCAGCGCCCGGACACGCCGGCTCCCATCGTCAGCACGGCGCAGCATCGCCATCGAACGGCCGGTCAGCGCGATGCAGTCTGCCTCGGACACGAACAGCGACAGCAGCGACAGCAGGTCGTCGAGCCGGTTCTGTACCGGCGTGGCCGTCAGCAGCACCAGCCGCTTGCCCTCTGCCTGCCGCACCAGCGCAGCCCTCCGCTGTGTCCGGTCATTGCGAAGATGGTGAGCCTCGTCGATGATCCAGGTCTCCGCCTCGGGCGTCGCCCCGGACGCCAGTGCGCCGAAACTCGCGACCTCGCCTTCGAGTCCCCGCTCCCGCAGGGCCCCGCGCCACATCGACCGGAGTGAGGCCGGACAGATCACCGCCACGCCCGACCCGAGCAGTTGCGCCGTCGCCAGCGCGGTCCGCGTCTTGCCCAGCCCGACCGACGAGGCGATGACCACACCGCCAAGCCGCTCCACGGTGAGCCGGGCCGCGTGCGCGGTGAAGGCCTGAAAGGGCTGCAGACCCTCGATCGGCGCCTCTTCTGCCCGCCGGAGCGCCTCGGGCCACGCCGACGTCGAGCCCCACGCCGCACCCATCCATGCGCCGGTGTTCATGGCGAGGTCTCCGACCAGCGGCGAAGCAGCGCATACTCGCTCGGTGTGAGGTCGAGCCAGCGGGCGGCCGCGGCGTTCAGCTCGTCCCAGGCCTCGTCGCCCGATGCCGGGCTCATCTGGTCTGACAGGTCGGCGTAGCGGCGCGCCAGCCGGCCACGCGGCGCGAACAGCTCTGCGGGCACCGGCAGGCCCGCGACCGCGCGGGCGGTGTAGCGTCGATACCCGCCGAGCGCGCGATCGGCGGCAGAGCGAGCGACAAAGCGGATCACCCGGGTGTTGAGCCAGACCGCGAGCCGGTGCGCCGCATGGGCGTCGTCGACCGCGCAGGCATAGGCGGTGTTCAGCACGAGCGCTCCGCCCTCTGCGGCTGGCGGCAGCGGCGCGGCCTCGAGCTCCCGCGAGATGTCGGCCCACACCACGCGGTGCCCGAGCAGCTCGGGCCTGACCCTGAAGAGCTTCCAGGGCGGGTCCGACGGCCGTGCGTCTGTCCGCGCGGAGAGCGCGACGCGGTGTCGCTCGCACCACTCGCGCACCGATTCACCGGGCTCCCTCACGACCGTGCCTTGCTCCGCGTCGTGGGCGAAGAGCAGGCGGTGCGCCGGCGACGCGCAGAGGGCGCCCACGTCGCGGCCGAGCAGCACCGGCCGTTGCCAGGGTGCACCCACCTCGGGTTCGATATCGACGAAAAGGTCATTGGCGCCCGTCTTGATGCCCATGTGCGGGGTCGACACCGAGAACAGCGGGGGGCCGGCCGCCCTGATGTGTGTCAGCAGGTCGTGCGCGGCGGGCGGCAGCAGCGTCCACGGTTCGCCGGCACCCGGTGTCGCGCCCGCCAGCAGCGAGACCGCGACGACAAACGGGCGGTGCGGCGCCAGCTCGACCTCGGTCTCGGTGGCCGGCGTGCCGGCCGCGCGGGCCAGGATCACGCCCGGGTAGGCGTCAGCGCCAAAGTGCAGCGTCGTGTCCTCGGACAGGTCGCGCACCGCGGCGAGGTGGTGCCGGCGGGTCAGCTCCGCGCGGAGCGCACGCCCGTATTCGGCGCGAAAGAGCTTCGAGGGCACCAGCAGCGAAACCCAGCCGCCCGGGCGGGTGAGCTGCAGCGCCCGCTCGACGAAGGCCACCGAGAGGTCGGGCTGGCTGCCAAAGGGGCCGGCGGGCCGCGCCTCGCCGTCGAGCACCAGGCCCGGCTCGTCGATCCGTGACCGGTGCGGGCGCATCAGCGCGAATTGCTCACGCAGCCGCTGCCGCTCCGCCGGCGGCACGTCGGCGAGCCGCACCCACGGGGGATTGCCGATCACCCAGTCGAAACCGCCCGCCGACATCGCGTCGGCGAAGGCGACGCGCGCATCGAACACCGGGGCCCAGTCGCCGCGTCGGGCACGCCTGATCTGCTCCTCGACCCGATCGAGCTCCGCCCGGGCGCGCGACCTTCGCGCGGCAGCCTCGGGCGGCTCCACACCATGCCGGCCAAACAGGTCGGGACTCGCCGCGTCGCAGTCGAGCGCCACGAGGTCTGACCGGAGCCGAGCCGCCACGACCTCGAGGTGCGACAGCGCGATGAGCCGCTCGACATCCTGCAGCTCCTGCTCCAGCCGCGCCTTGCCGGGCCCGTGCGTCCGGCCGAGACGTGCGGCCAGGCCACGCAGCTCCGCGGCGAGCTCCAGCGTGCGGGGTGCGTCGCTGCGCGCGCCCGGGGCGTGTTCGTGCAGGGCGTTTCCGTGCCGGATCCGGTGCGACAGGTTGGGCAGCGGCTCGACACGCTCGGGGCCGCCGTCGGGCAGCGAGGCCGCGATCGCCAGCCAGAGCCGCAGCTCTGCCAGCGCGACCGCCGTCAGCGAGATGTCGATGCCATGCAGGTTGTCACGCACGACCCCGGCCAGGCAGCGTGCGCGGTCGGTGTCTCGGCCGGCAACCCGCGTCGCGAGCAGCCGGAGCCGCGCGAGCAGGTCGGCCGCCTCGAGCAAGAAAGCGCCCGAGCCACACGCCGGATCGAGAACCCGGAGCCGCTGCAGCGCCTCGAGCAGGCGCTCCGCCTCTGCGCGATCGTCGCCGGGCGAGTCCTGCCCGCGCACTGCCGCCATCCAGCGCGCGGCACCAGCTGCGCCGAGCAGCTCGGCCAGCCAGCGGTCGAGCGTGTCGAGCAGCATCCGGCGCACCAGCGCCGGCGGCGTGTAGAAGGTCCCCGAACGGCTGCGGTCCTCTGCGGCCATCAGCTCCTCAAAGACCACACCGAGCATCGCCGGGTCGATCGCCGCCCGCTCCGAGTCGTGCTCCGACTCGACGAAGCGGTAGACCTCGAACAGGTCGCGGACCATCGACCGGATCACGCCGTCGGGCAGCGAGGCGTCGGCAAACAGGCGCTCGGTCGGGCTCGGCGCAAACAATCCACCGTTCAGGAACGGAATCCCCTCGTGCCGGCGTCGATCGGGGCGATCCCGCTCCGGGGTATTCAGCGCATCGGCAAACAGCGGCTGCAGCCGCTCACGGAGCAGCCCGCGACCGCGCGGATCCAGCAGCAGACGGGCGACAAACCGCTCGTCGTTCTTCAGCCATCCCTTGCGCTGGATGAAGTACAGGAACATCAACCGGCAGAGCAGCGACAGCGAGAGCGCCGAACGCGCTGCCACGTCGTCGACGGGCACACCGGTCCACGCCGCGGTAAGGCGTTCAAGCTGCTGCCGCACATCCCTGAAGAAGCGCCGCGACACATCCCGCCGCTCCAGGGTGCGCGCGAGCCGCAACGCCAGGGTCGCGCTGTCCTGCGTCTCTGCAAAGACCCGCCAGACCTCGCGATCGGCCGCCGCGAGCGCGGAGAGGTCGCCTGCCCACGTCCACGTCGCGCGCGTCCCGTCGACCACCGCCAGCGCAGCGCGCGCCCCGCCCTCACGCAGCGAGACCACCGTCGCTGAGCCGCAGGTGCGGGCAACGGCCTGTGCCACCCGCCGCGCCTCGGTGACATCGGGAGCGCCCGCGGCCCTGACCGCCCAGACCGGAACCTCGTCGAGCGGATTCAGCCACCAGCCTCGCTCGAGCGGAACACGCAGCCGCTCCCGCAACACCTCGTCGCTCACCGACGACGACGCCAGCGGCTGCAGCCGCCACCCCTGCTGCTCGAGCCAGCGGGCAAAGCGCAGCGGGTGATCGACCTGGTGGAGCGAGATCTCGTCGAGGGGGGCGGCGGCAGACAGCATGGCAGGGCCTGGTTCGAACGACGACGCAACGACGCGGCGTCTCGCTGTCTCTCGGTCGATTCGCGCGATCTGTTGCGTCACGGGCCCCGATTTTTTCGGCGAGGGCCGCAGGACGCCCGTCCCCGGTGTCACGGGGCTGGCCCACGCCGGCCCTCCGCGGGGCAAACCGGCTTGACCGGGACGCCCATGTCGAGAAGACTCCACCGGCGTGTGACACGGCTGTCGCGCATCCCGAACAGACGGGAGCCCGCCAGGCGCTGCCGCACCGGTCGTCCCCATGGCGCCGTAGAAGACCCCCGAGGACCCGATCATGTCTGCGACCCCGCTCCCCGCAACCCGCGGCTCGCTCGTGCTGGGCCTCTCGCTGCTCTGCCTGCTCACCGCCTGCGGCGCATCCGGCACAGACGCCGCCGGCGACGCGGCCGACGATGGCTCCGAGCTAGGCGACTCCGGCGACGCGACCGACGATGGCTCCGAGCTAGGCGACTCCGGCAACAGCGACGCGGGCGACACGGGCGATTCGGGCGGCACGGACTCGACCGGGACCGATGTCCTCGACGACTCCGGCGCCGATGACACGGGCACCGATGACACCTCGACCGACACGACCGACGTCCTCGACGACTCCGGCGCCGACGACACCTCGACCGACACAGGCAGCGACGACACGGGCAGCGGCGACACCGGCATCGCTGACGACACCTCGACCGACGCCGACACGGGCGCGCTCGCGCCGCCGGTGATCAACGAGGTCGCCGCCTCCGAGGCTCCCGACTGGTTCGAGCTGCACAACCCGAACGACCAGCCGCTGGCGCTCGACGGGTGGACCTTCTCGGACGACGCGGCCAACCCCGCCCGGGCCACCTTCGCGGCCGGCCTGGTGATCCCCGCCCGTGGCTACCTCGTGCAGCCGGTCGATGCGGCCATCGTCGGCTTCTCGCTTGGCGCTGCCGAGCAGGTCGTCGTCTCTGACGCCGCGGGCGCCGTGGTCGACGAGGTGAGCTGGCTCGACGGCGACTCACCGGCCGGCGCCTCCTGGGGGCGCCTGCCCGATGCCGTCGGGCCCTTCACCCGGCTGCGCATCCAGACGCCAGGCGCCCCCAACGTCGCCAACCCCGAGCCCGCCTGCGGCGACGGACTGCTTGACCCCGGCGAGGAGTGCGACGACGGAAACACCCTGCTCGGCGATGGCTGCGCCGACGACTGCACCTTCGAGGTGGTCGTCGGGGCGTGCGGAAACCGGCTCCTCGATGGCCTCGAGGGCTGCGACGACGGCAACGCCGACAACGACGACGGCTGCTCGGCAACCTGCACGCTCGAGGCCTTCACCGGCCTGGTCGTGATCAACGAGGCGACAGCGTCATCGTCGACCACGAGCGACTGGATCGAGCTCGCCTCGATCGCGCCCTTTGCCTTCTCGCTCAGCGGCTTCGCGGTCAGCGACAACCAGCCCGACGCGCGCAGGCTGGTGCTGGGCGCATCGAGGTCGCTCACGCCGGGTGGCTACCTCCTGCTGGTGCGTGATGAACCCGGCTCGTTCACCTGGGGGCTCGGCGCCGCCGATGGCGTGCGCCTCTTCGCCCCCGACGCGACCCTGCTCGACACGACCGACTGGCTCGACGGAGAAAACCCGATCGACCAGAGCTGGGGCCGCTCCCCCGACAAGTCGGGCCCCTTCTCGACCCTGGCGACGCCGACCCCCGGCGCCCGCAACTGACGCACACGGAACTGCACCCATGAAGCCCCTCCACGCTGCCATCGTCGCCTCGATCGCGGGCCTCTCCGCTGCCTGCGGCGCCGATACCCGCCCGGGCGACGCCGGGTCCGACACCGGCGCCGACACCGCCGGCGACACCACGCCCGACACCAGCGACGCCACGCCCGATTCGACTCCGGACACAGACGGTGACACCGGCGCCGACACCTCGGTCGATACCGGCACAGACACCGGCACGACGGGCACCCTGCCGCCGATCATCAACGAGGTCGCACCGGCCGGCGACCCCACCGACTGGTTCGAGCTCTACAACCCCAACGACACCCCGATCGCGCTCGACCAGTATTTCTTCTCAGACGACCCTGCCGACCCGACGCGCGCGCTCTTCGAGTTCGGCACGACGATCCCCGCGCGTGGCTACTACGTGCAGCTCATGGACACGACGTTCCCCGGGTTTGCGCTCGGCACCGCAGAGAGCGTCGCGATCGCCGACGTCTCGGGCGTCGTCGTGGCAGAGGTCTCGTGGAACGACGGCGATGCGCCGGCGACGACCTCGTGGGGGCGCTTCCCTGACCTCACCGGCGAATTCATGACACTCTACACTCCGACGCCGGGCGCTCCGAACGCAGAGAACCCGCCCCCGGAATGCGGCGACGGGCGCGTCGACCCCGGTGAGGAGTGCGACGACGGCAACACCACGAGCAACGACGACTGCTCGGCAACCTGCGAAATCGAGGTCGTGGTCGAGAACTGCGGCAACGGGCGGCTCGATGTCGGCGAGCAGTGCGACGACGGACGTTCGGCCGGCACCCGCGGCTGCAGCGCGACCTGCACGCTCGACTCGACGCTCGGGATCGTCGTGATCAACGAGGCCACCGCCTCATCGAGCACCGGGATTCCCGACTACATCGAGCTTGCGTCGGTCGCGCCCTTCGCCGTGCGGCTCGACCGCTTCAGCGTCACCGACAACGACCCCACGCACCAGTTTGCCCTCGACGCCAGCTACACGCTGTCCGCCGGAGGCTACCTCGTGCTGACCCGCGACGAGCCCGGCTCCTTCACGTGGGGGCTCGGAGCCGCCGATGGCGTGCGACTCTACGATCCGGCCGGCGAGCTGCTCGACTCGACGGACTGGGCCGACGGCGAAAATCCCGCCGACCAGAGCTGGGGCCGCTTCCCCGACAAGACGGGCAGTTTCTCGACGCGCGTCGTCACCTCACCCGGCTCAGCAAACCCCTGACGCACCGATGCGAATCCCCGAACCGATCCTCTCACGCGGCGCGCCCGCGGCTCACCGCGCCATGCGGGTCGGTGGAGACCTGCTTGCGCGCCTCGGCTGGCGCGAGACGCGGGTCGACGGCTACGTGCTCGATCCGCACGTCAGGGTCATGCTCGCGCTCGATCGCGCCCTCGCGCTGCCTTCATTTGCCGGCGGCGACCCCGGCGAGGCGCGGCGCCACATGCGCGATGAGGTCAGGCTGGTCGATGGGCCGCCTCTGCCGGTCGGCCAGGTGCTCAACGAGACGCTCGCGGGGCCGCTCGGGCCGATCCCCATTCGTCGCTACCTGCCGCAGGGGCACCGTGGCCCGGCACCCGCGGTGGTCTGGTTCCATGGCGGTGGCTGGGTGATCGGCGACCTCGAGACGCACGACGCCCACTGCCGGAGGCTGTGCCTCGACACGGGCTTCCAGGTCATCTCGGTCGACTACCGGCTCGGGCCCGAGCACCGCTTCCCGGGGCCGTGGGACGACGCGCTGGCAGCCTTCTCCGCCGTCTACGCGCGCGCCGCCGAGCTCAGCATCGACCCCGCCCGCATCGCCGTCGCCGGGGACAGCGCCGGTGGCAACCTGAGCGCGTCGATTTCACTCCGCACGCGCGGCACCGAGGCCAGGCCGGCGCTCCAGGTCCTGCTCTACCCGGCGGTCGAGCTGACGCGCACGTTCAGGTCCCATACCTCGCTCGGCGAGGGCTACCTGCTCGACCGCGCGCGCATCGACTGGTTCCTGGCCAACGTGATCGACCCCGCGGACTACCGAGACCCGATCGCGTCACCCTGGTACGCCACAGACCTGTCGAACCTGCCGCCCGCCATCGTGGTCACCGCCGGCTTCGACCCGCTGCGCGACGAGGGCGACGACTACGCCCGAAAGCTCTCGCTCGCCGGTAACCGCGTGCTGCACCGGTGCGTGCCGTCGCTCATCCACGGCTTCTTGAACATGACCGGGGCGATCCCTGCCGCCGATGCCGCCATGAAGGCGCTGCACCGCGACATCCGCGAACAGCTCCAGTAGCGTCTACCCGGTGCGCTCGAGCAGCGTCGCCATGACTGCATGGCCCGTACCGGGGTGGTAGTTTGCGGCGACGACCTCACGCAGCTCGAATCCCTCGCGGAGCACCCGCGCGACGTCTTCGGCGCCGGCACGTGGCGCGGGTGCCAGGTAGATGAACCGCTGCCGCGTCATCGCCGCAAGCGCCACCATCGTCTCGTCGCCGAGGGATTTGCGCATCGGGTTCACGATCGTGACGTCGAAGCGCTCTCCCCGCGCATGCAGGCGCGGCGCGACGGTCTCGATGCGCCCGCCGGCAAATCGCAGGTGCGGCAAGCCGAGCGCCCGGGCAAGCTCCTGCGCCCCCTGCACCGACGGCCAGTTCGCATCGACGCCCAGCAGGCCCCTGGCCGTACGGCCCACCACCACCGACAGCACCCCGGTGCCGCACGTCGCGTCGAGCACATCGAGCCCCTCAGCCGCCGCGACCTGCTCGACCCAGGCGTAGAGCCCGGTCGCCGCCTCGGGGTTCGGCTGCACCCAGCCGGCGCCCACCGAGCCCACCGAAAGCCCCGCGACCGGCGCCGAGGCAGGCCACGCCCCGGCGATGAGCCGCGCCGGCTCGCGGCCCTGCGACAGCGCCACGGCACACACACCCGCCCCCAGCAGCGCGTCGACCACCCGGGCGGTCGCGTCGTCGCCCAGCGCCTCTGCCGCGTCGCGAGCCTGCAGGACCACCGCGACGCCCTCGCCCGAAATCACCGAAAACCCCTCGAACCGACTGTCGAGACCCGGCTCGTCGAGGCCCTCGACGACCTGCCGCGCGACCCGCGTCACGTCGGGGTGGTTCGCCTCGCACTCGCGCGCATCGACCACGCCACCCTCGTGGGCCCGGAGTCCCGCGATGAGCCGACCACCGTCGCGCCCGAGCTCGAACCAGGCCCGCCGCCGATGGCCGCCACGACGGGTCGGGACCACGAGGCCGATGCGCTCCGCCGGCCAATCGACGCCCGCGTGTCGAAGCAGCACCTCTGACAGCGTGAGCCGCACGAGCGCATCCTCATCACGCCCGGACAGGTGCAGCAGCGAGCAGCCCGGGCAGATCGCCGCGTTGGGGCAGCTCGGCGTGATCCGCGACGGCGAGGCCAGGAGCACGGTCTCGACCCTGCGCTCGATCCCCGACGGCCGCGGCGTGGTGCGCACCTCGACCCGTTCGCCGGGGATTCCGCCGCGCACCGTGAAGGTTTCGCCCGTCTCGAGGTCGCGGCCCAGGCAGCGGTCGCGCGCGAACCAGCGCAACAGCTCGACGCCGCGCGACGGCGTTGGCGGCATCAGGCGCCGCGCCCCAGGCTGGGCGCGACCTCGGCCCACCGCGCACCCGTCTCAAGCAGCGCGTGGGTCATGGTGTCGACCGCCAGCGGCAGGCAGGCCTCATCGACATCGAACCGCGGAGTGTGGATCATGTGGACGATCCCGCGCGCCTCGTTCCGCACCCCGAGGAAGAGGAAACACGACGGCACGCGGCGCGAGAATGCCGAGAAATCCTCGGCACCCATCTGGGGCTTGAACGAGGTGAGGCGCGGGCCACCGGGACGCTCCTCGATCCGGGCACAGACAAACCGCTCGAGCGCGGGGTCGTTCGCCGTGAGCCACGCGCCGCGAACGGTGGTGACCTCTGCGGTGCAGCCGTAGGCACGCGCCACCTGCTCGGCGGTCTCGACGAGCAGGCGTAGGGCGGCAGACCGCACGCGCTCGTCGAGCGTGCGGACAAGGCCCTGCAGGTGCGCCGTGTCAGGAACGATGTTGTAGGCGGTACCGGCAGAGAACCGGCACACCGAGATCACCACCGGGTCGCGGGCATCGATGCGCCGCGAAACGACCGATTGCAGCGCCGCAACCACCGCGGCACCAGCGACGATCGGGTCGGCCCCCTCGTGCGGATAGGCTCCGTGCGACATGCGGCCACGCACGTGGATATCGAACAGGTCACTCGCGGCCCAGACCGCGCCCTGCGTAAAACCAAGGTGGCCGACCTCGAGCAGCGGCATCACGTGGAGCGCGAAGGCAGCGTCAACCGCCGGCGACGCGAGCACGCCCTCCTCGACCATCTGCTCCGCGCCGATGACACGCCCCGGGGGCGGGGCAGCCTCCTCGGCAGGCTGAAACACGAACTTCACGCGACCGTGCAGCCGC
>JBILLP010000378.1:0-4068 GCA_044376025.1 Bradymonadia bacterium | reverse complement strand
CCTGCTCTTCGTGTCGGCCGACAACGGCGGCACGCTCGTGGGCCGGAGCGTGCGCTGGACCGGTACAACGACTCCGGCGCTCGCGTCGCTCGCACCTGGCGCCACCGTCGACCTCCAGTTCGTCGCACGGATCGTCTCGCCGATCGCCAATGGCACGACGATCCCGAACCAGGCCCAGGTGACGGCCGACGGCGTGGCGGCACCCTTCGTGACCGACGACCCCACGACTGATGAGGCCGACGACACCACCGCGATCGTCGCGACCTCGTCACCGACGCTCAACAACGTGCAGAAGTCGGTCACCGACGTCGACGGCGATGGCGTCTTCGAGCCCGGCGATGAGGTCCTCTACACCATCACGATCCTGAACGAGGGCGACGGCCCGGCGACGAATGTCACGGTGCGCGATCCGCTGCCGCTCGCGGCGCTCGACAGCGTGTCCGCGCTCGACAACGGCACCTTCGACGGCACGAACATCGTCTGGAACGCGGCCCGGACGCCGTCGCTGGCGTCGGTGGCGCCCGGTGCGGCGGCCTCTGCGAGGGTCCGCTTCAGGGCGCGGATCCGCCCGACGGCGACCGACGGAACCCTGGTGTCGAACCAGGGATTCGTCGCGGCCGACGGCGTGACCGAGGTCCGCACCGACGACGCTCGGAACGGGCTCGGCGATGACGACGCGACGACCTTCGCGGTCGTTGCTCAGCCGCGGCTCGATGGTGCCACCAAGCAGGTCGTCGACCTCAATGGCGGCGTGGTCGAGGAGGGCGATCTGCTCGAGTACACCATCACCGCCCGCAATGACGGGACGGAGACGGCCGTTTCCGCCGTGGTCCGCGACCCGGTCCCCGCACAGCTGACAAACGTGACGGTGACGGGAGGCTCCTTCGACGGTGCCGCAGTCGTCTGGAACATCGGCGACCTGGCACCGGCGGCGAGCGTGAGTGTGCGCTTCAGGGCGACGGTGCGTCCGGGCCTGGCGAATGGGACGCGCGTCGCCAACCAGGCGACCGTCACGGCGACCGGGCTGTCGCCCGAGGTCACCGATGACCCCGCGACCGCGGTCGCCGACGACCCGACCGTCGTCGTCGTCAACGCCTTCGGCGATCTCTCGACGTCAGAGAAGTCGTTCGAGGATCTCAACGGTGGCTTCATCGAGCCCGGCGACCTGGTCCGGTATGAGATCAGGGTCCGCAACACCGGGAGCGCCGACGCGGAGCGTGTCGTTGTGACCGACAGGCTCCCGCCTGAGCTGGTCGCAGGCGCGGAGCCGGAGCAGGGCGGCCTCATCGCGGGCGGCGTTGTGACCTGGAACGCGGCCACCACCCCCGACCTCGACCGCGTCACCGCGGCGACCGACGTCGTGCTCTCCGTCGTGGTGCGCGTGCCCGATACCGCAGTCAACGGCGACGTCTTGTCGAACCAGGCCTCGGTTGTCGACGCCACCGGTACGACCGTGCTCACCGACGACCCGTCGACACCCGCCGCCGACGACCCGACGCTGGTCACGGTCTTCTACCCCGACCTGGGCAGCGCGACCAAGACGGTGACCGACCTCGATGGCGAGACCCTCGAGCCCGGTGACCGCGTCAGCTACGAGATCCGCTTCGGCGCTGGTTCTGGTCCGTCACTGACCAACGTGCTGGTGACCGACGCGATCGATGCGGCCCTCACCGACGTTGTCGCCGACCAGGGCGGCGTCTTCGACGCCGCGACCGGGATCCTGACCTGGAGCGCGGCGACCACGCCTGAGCTCGCAACGGTCCTGCCCGGCACCGAGCTTCGGCTGAGCTTCACCGCGCAGGTCCGAGGCGAAGCGCGGGACGGTGACCTGATCTCGAACCAGGCGCTGCTCACCAGCGACGAGCTGCTGCGCGGCGCCCTCACCGACGACCCCGCGACCGAGGAGCTCGACGACGCCACCATCATCCGCGTCACCGAGCCCCGCATCTCAGACCTCTCCGCCACGACCAAGGAGGCGGCCGACCTCAACGGCGGCCTGCTCCTGCCCGGCGACCTGCTCCGCTACACCATCACCGTGCCGAATGCCGGGCCAGGCCGGAGCCGTGCCACGCGCCTGCTCGACACGACGCCCGACCTGACGGCGCTGGTGCCCGGCTCGCTCTCGGTCGACGGCACCCCGCGACCCGAGCTCGAGGCCACGCTCGCTTCGGGCATCGAGCTCGCCGAAATCGCTGTTGGCGCGCAGTCTACGGTCGTCTTCGACGTCACCATCGCAGCCGATGCCCCCACAGGTGCCGTGATCTCGAACTCGGCCCTGCTGACCGACGAGACCGGCGTGGTCTGGCGTTCTGACGACCCGGGGACCGACGAGGTCGACGACCCGACCTCGCGGGTCGTGGGTGAGTCTGCTGACCTTTCGCGCACCATCAAGGCGTTCACGATCATCGACGACAACGGAAACGGCCTCGCCGATGTCGGCGAGGGCATCCGCTACGTGATCGGGCTGATCAACCGCGGTTCGGCCACCGCCACGGGCGTCGTCCTCGACGACCTGCTGCCGGCGAACGTCACCTACCGCGCGGGCACACTGCGACTTGACACGGTGCCGCTCTCCGATGCGCTCGACGGAGACCGGGGCAGCGTGGTCGAGGGCGCCGTAAGGGTCGATGTCGGCGAGATCGCCGCCGGAGACACCCGCGGCATCGAGTTTGACGTGACCATCGACGCCGGCCCGTCGGTGGTGAACCAGGGCCTGATCACCTGGTCAGGCGGGGTCGAGCTCACAGACGACGATGGCAACCCGGCCAACGGAGACAGCGCAACCGTCGTCGTGGTCGGGGCAAACGACTCGCTCGGTACCCTCAACAAGACGGTCGCCGACGCCAACGGCGGCACGGTCGAGGCCGGCGACACGCTCGTCTACACGGTGACCTACACGGCGTCGGGGTCGGCCAAGGAGCCCGTGCCGGTCGTCGACGCGACCTCTGGTCCGGTCACGCTGACGTCGGTCCTCGCGCAGGACCTCGACGTCGTCGTGACCCTCGGCACGCCCGACACCAGCATCGCCTTGCCCGCTGTCGGTTCGGGCGAGGAGCGTGTTGTGGTCTTCGAGGCGCGTGTGTCCGAGGACGCGTCGGTCGGAGACGTGGTGTGCAACACCCTCACGGGCGGTCTGCTGGTGCTGCCTGACCCGGTCTGCGTCACGGTCGGTGGGCGCGTCGGCGTCGCCGAGGCGTCGGGCCGCGTGTTCTGGGAGCCTGGCGAGGTCAACGGGAGCTTCGACGGCGAAGACGAGCCGCTGCCCGGGTTTGTCGTCGAGCTCGCGCCGCGGCCTGGTAGCCCCGGCGCCCGCCGCACGGCGGTCGTCGGCGAGGACGGCTCCTTCGACTTCGGGGCGCTGCCGCCCGGCGACTATGAGGTCCGCGTCTTCGGCCCCGGTGGCCGCGAGGCCGACGCAGCCGCCTTCTCGCGCGAGGACGCCGCGCTCGTGTCGGGGGCGTCGCGAACCGGCGACATCGACATCGAGCCGATGGGCATCGTCTACAACGCAGAGACGCTCGCGTCGGTCGGCGGAGCCCGCGTGTCGCTGTACTACGACGAGCGAGATCCCGACGGCACGCTCGCCGGGCAGCTCGTCGACCCCACACTGCTCGGCGTCGGCCAGCAGGGCCAGCTCCTGCCACCGAACGGCTTCTACACCTTCACGCCGCCGAAGGGGCACAGCTACCGCATCGAGGTCGACGCGACCGCGGCGTCGCTCGTCTTCCCGTCGACGAAGATCCCTGAGGCGAGCGAGACGCTGCAGGTGGACCAGAAGGTCGTGGTCTCCAGCGCGGGTCGCCCCGCAGAGGTCCCTGAAGCGGAGCGGACCTACCACACCGTCCTGGCCTGGAACTCCGACGCCGCGAGCGTCACCCGCAACCACCTCCCGCTCGACCCGCTCAGTACCCGCATCGAGCTGACCAAGCGCGCCGACCGCGTGGCGACCTACGTTGGCGGTATCGTCACCTACACCGTCCGGGTGCTGAACCGCTCCACCGCGGCCGTCGCGTTCGACCCGGCGCTCCGGCAGGGTGGAGCCTTCGTGGTCGACGCCCTGCCAGCGAG
>JBILLP010000377.1:0-4070 GCA_044376025.1 Bradymonadia bacterium | reverse complement strand
CTCACCGACGTGAACCCCGGGGGCAACGACCTGAGCCTGTGGCTCAAGGCAGAGGTGGGCTACGGCCCCGACGGCAGCAACCCGTCGGTCGATGCGTCGGGCTGGACCTGGGCAACCGGTACCTCGAACACTGGGTACACCGGCGCGGAGGCGAACAACGACGAGTGGCAGGCGAGCTTCACGCTGCCGACCGCCGGCACCTATGACTACGCCTACCGCGTCTCGGGCGACAACGGCGCGACCTGGCTCTACTGCGACACCGACGGCGCCGTGACGAACGCCGACTACGCGCCAGCCAACGCCGGCGCGCTGACCACGGCGGCGGCGCCCTCGGTTCCGGCCGCGGGCAACCTCGTGTTCAGCGAGAT
Source organism: Bradymonadia bacterium (assembly GCA_044376025.1). Lineage (GTDB taxonomy): Bacteria > Myxococcota_A > Bradymonadia > REDH01 > REDH01 > JBILLP01. Next base: position 3,702 of record JBILLP010000377.1, on the reverse strand, counting down.
CATGGTCGCCGCGCAGTCGGGCTCGCCCGACGACGGCGAGTGGGTCGAGCTCTACAACCCCTCGACGACCACGAGCTACCAGCTCCAGAACTGCATCATCAGCGACGGCACGACCAACCACACGATCGCGCCGAGCCTCGTGGTGAACCCGGGTGGCTATGTGGTGCTCGGGCGGTCGACCGACACGGCGACGACCTTCGGCGCGACCGTCAACTACTCGTACGGTACGGCCTTCTCGTTCAGCAACAGCGGCGAGAACGTCAGGCTGACCTGCGCGTCGGTCGTCGTCGATGAGCTCAAGGCCACGGCGGAGACGCTGGGCTTCCCGGCGAGCTGGGGTGACGCCTCGCACTACGGCGTGTCGTTCCAGGTCGATCCGGCGTCGCGCACGGCGTCGGCGAACGACGACGACGAGCAGTGGTGCAACTCGACCGCGGGCTTCGGCTCGTCGGGCAAGAAGGGCACGCCCGGCGCGGCGAACAACAACTGCGCGCAGAACATCACCTGGTGCCGCCTGCAGTCGCCGTCGACGCTCTCGGGCTACCCGAGCGCGACCGCCTTCGTGTTCGGGCGCCTCTACGGCGCGGGCCTGACCGACCTGTCGGGCGTGTACGACGAGGCGACCTGGGTGCGGGTCGAGGCGGGCATCGGCGCCGATGGCGACAACGACCCGACCAACGGCTTCACGTGGACCGCCGCCTCGCCGAACCCGGCGGGCAGCTACGGCCCCTCGAGCCCGTCGTACGAGCCGAGCAACGACGAGTGGCTGGCCTCGCTCACCTACCCGGCGGTCGGCAGCTACGACTACGCCTTCCGCGTGTCGGGCGACAAGGGCGCGAGCTGGATCTACTGCGACCAGAACGCAGGCTCGGGCCAGGATGGCTGGGAGAACGGCTACCAGGCCGCCAACGCTGGCGCGCTCACCGTGGTGCCTCAGCCGGCACCCCCGGCCGTCGGCGAATTCGTGATCACCGAGGTGATGGTCAACTCCGACGGCGCCGGCGGCGCTGACGACGGTGAGTGGATCGAGGTGCTCAACACGACGAGCGCCACGGTGGACCTCAACGGTTGCACCATCGGCAACGGGGTCGTGGCCCACACGATCTCGGGCGCCTCGACCGTCGCCCCGAACAGCTACTTCGTGTTCGGCCGCTCGACCTCGTCGGCGGCGAACTACGGAGCGACGGTCAACTACGCCTACGGTTCGGCCTTCTCGCTTGCCGACGGCGGCGGGAGCGTGGTGCTTTCGTGCAGCGCGACGGTCATCGACCAGGTCTCCGCCTACCCCGGCGCCTGGGGCAGCGCGACCTACCAGGGCCGTGCGTTCCAGGTCGACACCGGCAGCCTGTCTGCGAGCGCCAACGACACGGTGTCCAACTGGTGCTCGTCGCTCTCGGGCTTCGGCGCGGCCGGCAAGCGCGGTACGCCGGGCGCCGCCAACAACGCCTGTGGCCGCACGGTCGGCTACTGCAAGCTGCAGTTCCCGGCGTCGCTGTCGGGCTTCGCGGGCGCCACGAGCGCGACGGTCTTCGGCCGCGTCTTCGTCGCGGGCGTGACCGACGACTCGACATCGAACCTTGCCTACTCGTGGCTCCGCGCCGAGGTCGGCTACGGCGCCGACGGTGCCGCGCCCTCGACCTTCACCTGGACCGACGCGACCTCGAACGGCAGCTACACCGGCACGGGTGGCGACCTGAACAATGACGAGTACCAGGCCTCCTTCACGCTCCCGACGGCCGGCTCGTACGACTACGCCTTCCGCTTCTCGGGCGACAACGGTTCGACCTGGCTCAACTGCGACCTCGACGGCGCCGTCACCTCGGGCGACTACTCGACCGCGCAGTCGGGCACGCTCACCACGACCGCGCCGCCCCCGATGCCGTCTGCGGCCGGTGACATGACCATCACCGAGATCATGCCCGGCTCGGGCGGTGACCCGAACGGTGAGTGGGCGGAGTTCCGCAACAACACCGGCATCACGCTGAACCTCAACGGTTGCAAGCTGACCGACAACACGCCGGCGAACGTCGTGACCATCAACAGCGACGTGATCGTCGCCCCGGGCGCCTTCGTGGTGCTCGGCGGAACGACGACGACCGGCACGACCAGCGGCACCAACTTCGGTGCCCCCGTCGCATGGGCCTGGCCGACGGCTGTCGCCGGGAACGGCGCCATCAACTTCGGCAATGCGGCCGACAACCTGACGCTCACCTGCGGCGTGGGCAACACGCAGATCACGACGATCGCCTGGACGGGCAGCAAGTTCGCGAACCCGACGGGCACCTCGTGGCAGGTCGACAGCGGCCGCTACAGCACGCAGAACGAGAATGTCGGCAACTGGTGCCGGTCGACCGCCAGCTTTGGCGGCGGAGGCAAGTTCGGTACGCCTGGCGCCGCGAACAACGCCTGCTTCGCCTGCCGCGTCGAGACCCCGTCGCTGACGGCCGAGCGTGGAGCGAGCGCCACCGCGAACATGACCTTCGCCATCACGGGCGTGACCGATGCCGCCGGCAACCAGGCGGGCGTCAACGTCGAGTTCGGTTCGGGCCCCGACGGCAGCAACCCTTCGACCAGCCTCACGGGCTGGACCTTCGCCACGGCGACCGGAACGCCGAGCTACTCGGGTACGACCCGCGATTCGTACGACTACGCGTTCACGGTCCCGAGCTACACGGCGAGCGGGATCGACGTGGCCGCCCGCATCTCGGGCGACGCGGGCGCGACCTGGACCTACTGCGATCGCAACGTGGGCTCGGGCGCCGACGGCTCCGAGAACGGCTACCAGCCGGCCAACGCGACGTCGCTCAACGCCAACCCCGACTACACGATCTCTGACTGCTATGTGCAGTTCCCGACCTCGCTGGCGACGACGACCAACGACGTGAACACGGTCTACGGCCGGTTCAGCGTCCCGGGCGTCACGGGCTCGACCGCGGCGGACCCGACGGCCGGCACCGTGAAGATCCAGTTCGGGTACGGCGCTGACGCGGCCACGCCCAGCGGCTGGACCTGGGGTGCCGCGACCGAGAATACCTCGACCTTCTCGAACACCTCGCTCGACGAGTGGCAGGCGACCTACACGTCGCCCGCGACCGCGCAGACCCAGTACTACGGCTTCCGCGTGAGCGGGAACTGGTCGTCGGTGTCGGGCGACGCGGGCGCGACCTGGACCTACTGCGACGTGGGCGGCCTGCCCTACGCGGCGGCCAACGCGGCCACGAACGTCGTCTCGGCACCCGTCACCACGTTCACGATCGACTACTGCGCGAACCTGTCGCCCACGACGTCGGCGACCCTCGGCGACACCCCGAAGACCCTCTTCGGCGAGCTCTTCATCAGTGGACGCACCGCCGGAGCCGGCCAGTTCGTCAACCCGAACGTCAAGTTCCAATACGGCTCGGGCGCCACCGGCACCAACGCCTCGACCTGGAGCAACTGGGCCGATGCGACCTACGACTCCGAGAATGGTAACAATGACAGGTACCGTTTCAACGTGACGGTGCCGTCGACCACCGGGTCGTTCGACTATGCCTTCAGGGCCACGGGCGACAACGGAGCCACGTGGACCTACTGCATGACCGGAAATTCCTTCAGCACGACCTACGACACCGCCAAGGCCGGTGTCTTCACCACCAGCGGTGAGTCGGTCGACTTCTGCAACACGCAGTTCCCGACCACCCTGAACTCGAACATCAGCACCGC
>JBILLP010000376.1:0-4076 GCA_044376025.1 Bradymonadia bacterium | reverse complement strand
ATCCTGGCCGCGCCGAGCCCGATCGGGCTCGAGGGCGCGATGACGTTCGGCGTGCTTGAGCCGGAGTTCAACGCCTTCAAGCTCGGCTCGTGGGCGGCCCACCGATTCGCAGGCAACGCCGGCATCGTCTTCGACACACACCCGGGTGAGACCGACCGCTTCACCGTCATGCTCGTCGGGCACGCCGACAAGATCCGCATGCAGGTCCGGAGCATCGGTGAGGACGGCAAGATCTGGATCGACAGCGACTCCTTCATGCCCTCGACGCTGCTCGGGCACGAGGTCCGCCTCTTCTCAGAGAATCCCGAGACGCCCGGGCGCTACCGGGTCATCGAGGGTGGCACCATCGAGGCCGTCGGGGCGATTCACTTCGCCGACGCGGCGCTGCGCGGCGGTGACCGCGGCATCAAGCCGACCATGCTCTACGTCGAGCTGCAGGTGCACGGCGAGAAGCGGCGCGAGCAGATCGAGAAGCTCGGCATCCGCTCGGGAGACAGCGTCATCCTGCATCGGCCGATCCGCCGTGGATTCAGCCCCAACACCTTCTACGGCGCCTACCTCGACAACGGGCTCGGCTGCTTCGTCACCATGGAGGTCTGCCGACTGCTGGCACAGCGCGGTGGGCTCAAGAACATCCGCGTGCTCGGCGCCATCGCCCCCTACGAGGAGATCGGGCGGCTCGGCAGCCGGGTGCTCGCCGGCGCGATGCGGCCCGACGCCGTGATCGCCATCGACGTCAACCACGACTACGAGGCTGCCCCGGGCATTGGCGACCGCCGGTTCAACCCGCTGTCGATGGGCAAGGGCTTCACGCTCTCGGTCGGGTCCATCGTCAGCGAGGCGCTCAACGGCCTGGTCGAGGGAGCCGCCCGCGAGCGCGGTGTCCCCTACCAGAAGTCCGTCGTCGGCATCGACACCGGCACCGACGCCATGGCGGCGGTCTTTGCCAGCATCGACGCGGCCTCGACGTCGATCGGCTTCCCGATCCGCAACATGCACACCATCTCGGAGTCGGGTCACACCGGCGACGTGCTCGCCTCCGTGCACGGCATCGAGGCGGCGCTCCAGCGCATGGACGCGTTCAATGAGGGTCGCGGCATCAAGCGCGACGACCTCAAGCAGATGCATCCGCGGCTCGACGAGGCCACGCCGCTGCGGCGTGACGCCTGAGCCCGCGGGGCGCGGGGCTCAGCCCTTCGCGCGACCGCCCTTCTCCCGCTCGAGGCGCTCCTTGAACTCGAGCCCGTAGCGCGTCCAGGGCCGGAGCTCGAGCCGCTTGAGCCCGATCGCCTCGCCCGTGCCCTCGCACACGCCGTAGACCCCGCGCTCGAACTTCGCGAGCGCGTGGTCGATCTCGTTGAGGAGCTTCTTCTCCTTGTCGGCGAGCCGGAGCAGGTAGGCCTGATCCGACTGCCGGGTCGCGAGGTCCATCTCGTCGGGCAGGTTGTCGCTGTCCTCAACCGCCTCGGCGAGGTGGCGGTCGAGTCGCGCCTTCACAACCTGACGCTCCTCCTGAAGCCGCTTGCGCAGCCGCTCGAAGTCCTCGCGCTTGAGCTCCGAGACGTCGTCGTCGGCTCCCCCAAGATTCTCGTCGAGCTCGTCATTGTACTTGTCGCTGGGCATGTCGGGACCGTCCTTTCGAAGGGGGCGGGGCAGCGCGGGCGCGGCGACTAGCAGCGGGGAGCACCCCCTGCAAGCCGGATCGCCCCGGCGCAGCGAAGCCCGCGTCGCGTCACCCCCCCGCCGCCGAAGCTCCACGATTCGCGTCGCCCGGCCCACCGCTGCCCGCGATCCGCGCGGCGATCCAGCGCAGCGCCTCGCGGTACCGGCGTGCGAACTCCTCGTCGGAGCCGGTCCCGACGACCAGGCCCGGCACCTGCGTCATCACCGTCGGGAAGAACGCCATGCCGAGCATCGCGACCGCAACGAACGGGCGCAGCGCAGGGTCCTCGACGAAGCCCATCCGCGACTCGAAGTGCTCGAAGTGCGCCCGCCGCTCCGCCATCCCCGAACAGCCCTGCCCCGAGAGCCGCTCCCAGAGCATCATCCGAATCCACTCCTCATCGTCGCGCATCCCAGTGAACAGGTGCTCCAGCATCCCGGAGAGATCCTGGGGGATCTCGGTGATCCTGGCGCCCTTCTCGACCAGACGCTCCCTGAAGACCGCCTCACGGAGCCCCTCCTTGGACCCAAAGTAGTGATAGATCAGCTGCTTGTTGCATCCGGCGGCCGAGGCGATCTTGTCGACCCTGGCCCCGGCGTGGCCGAACTCCGCGAACGCCTGCCGCGCCGCCTCGAGGATGCGCGCACGCGTCTTGTCAGGGGAGTCCTGCGACACGGCTCAGCGCCCCCTGCGGTCTTGAAGGGTCATCACAACGCTCTCTCGCCAGAACGAAACGACCGTGCCGATACCCATCAACTGAACGGTTGACAAGCAGACCCACTGTACTAGCTGACGCGCCGCGTCAGGACCGGTGCGTTCGCAACGGTCCCGACGCCTCGCCCGGTGCCGGTGCACGCCGCAGAAGCAGGTGACCATGAGAGCCGTGATTCGTCTGAGCGCCCTTGCGCTCGTCGCTGTTGTCCCACTCGTTGCGTGCAGCAAGCCCCAGGCCCCGCCGACGTCGGCTGCCGACAAGTCGACCGAGACCTCGAAGGACGTGCCGGTCTCGGTCGGCACCGTCGCGGCGCATCCGTTCGTCGAGCTGGTGACCATCACCGGCGAGCTCGAGTCGTTCAGGTCGACCCAGGTGGCCGCCAACGCAGCGGGCCGAGTCCTCGAGGTACTGGTGGACCGCGGCGACCGTGTGAAGGCGGGCGACGTGCTTGCCCGGCTTGATGCCCGCCAGGCGCAGCGCAACCGCGATGCGGTGCGCGTGCAGAGAGAGCTCGCCGACGCGCAGGCGCAGCAGGCGGCGCGCGAGTGCGCCCGCGCTGAGGAGCTTCACCGCCAGGGGGCGCTCGCGACCGCAGACCAGCAGGCGGCAGACACGCGCTGCGAAGCGGCTCGGCTGCAGGTCAAGGCCGCAGAGGCCCAGGCGAGCATCGTCGACATCGCGCTGACCGACTCCACGCTTCGCGCGCCCTTCGACGGCGTGATTGCGCGCCGGATGGTCGAGGTGGGTTCGTTCGTACAGGCCCCGACCCCAGTCGTTGAGCTGCAGCAGGTCGACCCGGTCGTGGCGCTCCTGCAGGTGCCGGCTGTCCACGTCGCCCGCATCCAGGCTGGCCAGCGCGTGCTGGTCGAGGTGCCCGACATCCCCGAGCTTGGTCGCATAGAGGCCCAGGTGAGCCGCATCTCGCCGTCACTCGGCAAGGATACCCGTGCTCTGGCGGTCGCCGTCGATCTGGCGAACCCGGAGGGGCGCCTCCGTGGTGGGCTCTTCGTGCGGGCGATGGTCGAGACCGGCCAGGGTGCGGCGGCCGCGCTGCCGGTCGAGGCGCTGGTTGACCGGGACAACCGGCTCCGGGTGTTCGTGGTCGAGGGCGGGGTCGCCCGGCAGCACCTCGTGGCCCGCATGGAGCCTCAGCAGGGCTTTGTCCGCGCCCCGGAGACCATCGCCGCCGGCGCGACGATCGTGCTCTCGCCGCCCCCGACGCTGCGCGACGGTGACTCGGTCGTCGACGCAGGCCCCGGCGCTGCGGCCCGCGAGGCCGCGCCGCCGGCTCCCCCTGCTTCGCCGCTCCCTCCTGCGGCAGCGCCCGCCCCCGCAGGTTCGGGAGAGTAGCGCATGCAGTGGCTTGCCGAAGTCTGCATCCGACGGCCGGTGTTCGCCGTCGTCCTCTCCCTCATCCTCACGGTGCTCGGCTACGGAGCCTACCGAAAGCTCGGCGTTGACCGCTTCCCGAACATCGACCTGCCTTTCGTGTCGGTCCAGACCGTGCTTCCGGGCGGCTCCGCCAAGGACATGGAGGTCGAGGTCACCGACCGCATCGAGGCCGCGGTCAACACGCTCGGAGGCATCCGCGAGCTCCGCTCGACCTCGGCGGAGGGCATCTCGCTGGTGTACATCGGCTTCGAGCTCGAGAAGCCGGTCGATGTCGCCGCGCAGGAGGTACGCGACAAGATCGCCACG
>JBILLP010000375.1:0-4085 GCA_044376025.1 Bradymonadia bacterium | reverse complement strand
CACCGCGCTGAAGCGCCCGGGCTCGATGCGCACCGCCTCGAGGGCGACCTGCACGCCCATGCTCCAGCCGAAGATCGGGGCCTGGGCCACGCCGACATGGTCGAGCACGGCCAGCAGGTCGCGGGCGTGCGTCTCGATGCCGGTCGAGGGCGGGTTGCCGGCGAGGGCACTCTCGAACATGCCGCGGTAGTCGTAGACGAGCACGCTGTAGCGCGGCAGCAGCTCGGCAAAGAGGTCGGCGAAGGTGCGGTAGGTTCCGCCGAGGCCGTTGCAGAAGGCGAGGACATCGGGCGAGTGGCCGAAGCGCTTGTAGTTGATGACGGCGCCGTCGGGGGTCTGCACATAGCCGGACTCCGCGCCGTGGCGGCCGAGCATGGCGAAGACGCGGGCGTCGATGCCGGCGGGGGTCTGAAGCGGCTCGGCCTCGCGCCCCCACGAGGGCCCCGGCGAAGGGCGCGGCGACCGCGGCGAGGTCACTCGCTCGGCTTACGGACCAGCGGGGGCGCCATGGGAACGGCGGTAGGTACGCCGGCGTTCGGGGGCCTGAAGTAGACGCTGGTGTTGATGCCAGAGCGGATGAGGACGTTCTTGACCTCGGACTGCGTGCCGTCGTCGAAGGTGACCTGCACGGTGTGCTGGCCCGGTGGCAGCTCGATGCGGCGCGCGGGTGTCTTGTGCTCGGTGGGGGCTCCGTCGATGACGACCGAGGCGCGGGGGGTGGAGGCGACGCCCAGGAAGCCGTTGCCCTCTTCGCCGGGGTTGGCGCCCTCGACGGGCTGGGCAGGGGGCGGAGCCGCCGGCGCGGCAGGCTCGCCGGCCGGGGGTGCGCCGCGCACGGCGCCCATGTTCTCGAGGTCGACGACGAGGATCCGCGTCTCGCCGCTGTCGAGGCGGAGGTTGAAGGTGCGCCGCTTCTCGGGCGAGGTCGAGACGACGAGCCTGAAGGTCACGCCGGCGGGGACGAGCACGCCCCGCTGCTGCCCGTCGATGTACTCGTAGGGGTAGGAGGTCGAGCCGATCTGGATCTCGGTCGCGTCGAAGTTCGTGATGATGACGAGCCGGCCGTAGCCGCGGGGTGCGGCGGGACCGCTGGCGACGGCGGGATCGGGGGCGAAGAGGCCGGTCGCGGCGACGGCGGCGGCGGCGACCACGACAAAGGCGATCCAGGCGGCTGGCCCCCGGACCACCGCGCGCCGCACGCGTTCTGCACTGACCGGACTGTTCGCCATGCCTTCTCGATCCGCCCTGGCGACCCACGGCCGCGACGCTGCCCCAGGCGACCGTCCCTAGCCTCGCGGCGGCGGCGTCGCAACGTCATCGCGGATCAGGCTCCTGGCGCGGCCTCGAAGAGGTCGGGACGCTCCTTGATCAGGCGTCCCATCAGCGCACCCATCACGCCGTGGGCATAGACGAGCGCGGCGCCCGCGACCGAGCCCATCAGCAGCGCGGCACCGGCGCCGGCGGCCTTGACGAGCAAGAAGAGCCCGACACCGCCCGCCACAAGCAGCGCGGCAGCGCCGATGCCGACGACCACGAGGTAGTCGTTGAGGACCCCGCGGATGCACCGGACCACGGAGCCGAACATGAAGATCGCGTTCGAGGACTGCTTGAAGGCGACCCACGCGAGTCCCATCGGCCAGTAGGCGAAGGGGGCTGCGAGCAGCAGCGCGAGCGCGGCGGTCGGAATGAGCTTGTCGCCAAGCTCGCCCGCGTTGGAGGCGATGTAGGCCACGCTGGCACCGCCGCAGAGCCAGAGGAAGAAGGTGAGCGGAACGGCCGGCATCAGGACCTCGCCCGGGAGGTCAGTGAGGTCAGGCATCGCACCGGGCTCGTCGTGGCCATCGATGGTCTCGGTGAGCGCTCCCTCGAAGAACCCCTGCATCGCCGCGACGAGCCACAGCGAGCCGAAGAGGCCGAGTCCCACCGCCGACAACACCGAGGTCGGCCCCGGGACCTGCGACAGCGCGACCGCGGTGAAGGCGGCTGCCCCCGCGGCGGCTCCGAACGCCATCCAGAGCGGTCCCGAGCCCTTGATGGGGAGCAGCAGGGAGAGGCCGATCCACGCGCGAAAGGAGCGTGCGTCGTGCGGACCCTTCTTGGCCGCCGGCTTGAGGGTGGGCGGCCTGGGCGCGGGTGGAGCGGGCGAGCCCGCCGCCGCCGCCGCCGCGGGGGGGCTGGTCTTGAGGGCGAGGGGCTTCGAGGAGGCGGCCGGTCCGGGCGTTGCGGCCGGTCCGGGCGTTGCGGCCGGTCCGGGCGTTGCGGGAGCGGCGCCTACCGCCGGCAGGGCCGGAGCGCCAGCCGCCGCCGGCACGACGGTCCCGGGCGGGGCGGACCGCGCGCGCGAGGGGATGGGGGGAGGCGCGGTGAGGGGCCGGTCGACTGCCGGCAGGCCGCCGACCTTGCGCTTGAGGCCCGGCGGCGGCGGGCCCTCCGCCGCGGGCTCCTCGATCTCGTAGCGACCGGTCAGGATCGCCGCGGAGGCCGCGAAGGGGTCGAAGGTGTCGAGCGACCCCGAGGTGTCGGGGGCCGTTGACGGCTCCTGAGCGGGCGAGGGCTCGGCGGCGGTCAGGAGACCGGGGTCGGGCTCCGGCACTGCGACCGTGGCCGGCTCGTCGTCGAAGGCCGGCCCTGAGAAGAAGTCACGCTCGCCCGACCAGGCGGGCCCGCCGAGTCCGGGAGGCATCGAGTCACCCGGGAGCGACCCGAGCTCGAAGGGCGCATCGAACATGATGTCGTCCACCGAGGTGGTGGCGGGCCTGATGTCGCCCCGAACATCCTGCACGTGGCTGGAGCCGCCGACGGCGTCGCCCGACCTGGTCTCGACACCGCGGCGAGGCGGCACGGAGCCCGAACCCAGGACATCGTCGAGCCCGATCGCGCCGGTCCGGGGCAGTTCGGGGATGGCGGGCTGCATCTGCGTGCGGGCGACGACCTTCATCGCGCTGGTGATGACGGCGGGGTTGCCAGCAGCGGCTGACGCCCCGGCTCCCGGGCTGAACTGGCCGACGAACTTCTCGTCGACGGCCATCATCGTGGTGGCCGTGCTGAGCGGGCGCTCCGCCTCGGGCGGCGGGGCGACGGGTTGCGATGCGGGCTCGGGTGCGGCGGCGACGACGGCGTGGTTGCCGGTCGGCTCGTCGCCCCAGTCGTCGAGCGTGCCGAAGTCGGCGCCGATCAGCAGCGCCTGCCGCTGGACCGCCTCCTCGGCGGACTCCGTCGGCGCGGGGGCTTCTGAGGCAGGCTGGAGCCCGCTGATCGGCGACTTCAGGGGCAGCAGGATCGTCGCGGGGACAGCCTCGGACGCCGGGGGCGCATCGTGCATGGCGGCACGGGGCCCGCCGAGCTGCGTGTAGGGGCCTGATGCCCAGGTGGCGGCGGTGCGCGGACGCAGGGCAGGTGCACCGGGAGCCGCGGCGGCGACCGGGGGTGCCGGCGCGTCGGGGTTGGCGGCGGGTGCCGCCGGGAGATCGCCGGTCGGGACTCGCTCCACGAAGACGGGGCCGCCGAGGGCGCGCGGCAGCTCGGCGGTGTCGCCACAGGGCCTGAGCTCACCGACCGCGCCCATGTAGAGGAAGGCGTGGTGAAACTTGCGGGCGTCGGTCTCGGGCACCTCGCGCCTGACCACCGTGGGCAGCTTGGCGATGAAGCGATCGGCCTGTGCCCGGGGGACTTTGAAGACCTCGCAGAGCGCGCCGGCGGGGGAGTCTCCCACGCGCGGGCCATTCGGGAATCCGGTCAGAACGACGTCGTAGTGCCTCATGGTGTCCTGCTCGCCTGAGTCGGCGCAGCGTACCGCTCTGCGTCGAGGCCTACAACGTCGTTGAGCGGCTGGTCGCCAAGACGGCACCGTAGCTCGCGATGGATGCGGGCGACCGACCAGGGGCCGCCGTACACGAAGCCGGTGTAGAGCTGCACGAGCGTGGCGCCGGCGCGGATCATGGCCCAGGCGTCTTCTCCGCTCGCGACGCCGCCGACCCCGATGATCGGGATGCGCCGGCCGAGGCGTCGATAGAGGTGGGCGACGACGGCGCGGCTGCGTTCGGTCAGGGGTGCGCCCGAGAGGCCGCCCGCGCCGATCTGCTCGA
>JBILLP010000029.1:0-12592 GCA_044376025.1 Bradymonadia bacterium | reverse complement strand
AAGATCTCGCCCGCCTTGTCACTCGCGATCCCCTTCTTCTCGGCCCCCGCGACGAAGATCTCCTTCTGCTTCGCCATCTCCTCGGGCTTCTTCTTGCCCATCGCGCGTCGAAGCAGGTCGGCCCCCCCAAGCGAATAGCCCGCCAGCACCTGCGCCACCTGCATGACCTGCTCCTGGTAGACCATGACGCCGTAGGTCTCCTTGAGCACCGGCTCGAGCCACGGGTGCGGATAGCTCACCTCCGCCCGGCCATGCTTGCAGTCGATGAACTGCTCCACCATGCCGGTCCCAAGCGGCCCCGGCCGGTAGAGGGCGACCGCGGCAACGACATCCTCGAAGCAGTCGGGCTTGAGCTGCCGCATCAGCCGCTGAAAGCCCTCCGACTCCATCTGGAAGACCCCCGCCGTGTCACCGGTCTTGATCAGGTCGTAGACCCGCGGCTCGGTGAAGGGCAGGCGGCTGAAGTCGAGCTGCTCGCCGGCCGCACGCCCGGCGTTGACCATCTTCACCGCGTCATCGACGACCGTGAGTGTCTTGAGGCCGAGGAAGTCGAACTTCACCAGCCCGGCAAGCTCGACGTCGTCCTTGGCATACTGGGTGACGAGGTCCCCCTCGGCGCCGGTGATCACCGGCACGTACTCCCACAGCGGCTTGCCGGCGATCACGACGCCGGCGGCGTGCATGCCGGTGTTGCGCACGTTGCCCTCGAGGGCCAGCGCCGACCGGTAGAGGAACTCCGTCGTCTCGCTCTCCGAGACCGCCTCCCGCAGGCGCGGCTCCTTGTCGAACGCGTCGGTGAGCTTGATGTTCAGCTCATCGGGCACGAGCTTCGCCAGCCGGTCTGCGTCCGCGTACGGCAGGTTCAGGACGCGGGCGACGTCGCGCATCACGGCCTTGGCCTTGAGCTGGCCAAAGGTGACGATCTGGCCGACCTGGTCACTGCCGTACTTCTGCGTCACATAGCGAATCACCTCGCCGCGGCGGCTCTGGCAGAAGTCGATGTCGAAGTCCGGCATGCTGACGCGCTCTGGGTTCAAGAAGCGCTCGAACAGCAGCCCGTACGCCAGTGGGTCGAGATCGGTGATGCCGCACGACCAGGCCACGAGCGACCCCGCTCCCGAGCCGCGACCCGGCCCGACGGGGATCCCCTGTCGCTTCGCCCAGTCGATGAAGTCCCAGACGATCAAGAAGTACCCGGGAAAGTTCATCCGGGCGATGACGTCGAGCTCGAGCCTGAGCCGTGCCTCGTACTCCGGGCGGTCGAAGGCCCGGCCGGTCGCGGCGATCTCCCCGAACCGCCTCTCGAGCCCGGCCGCCGCGACCTGTGCCAGGTAACTTGCCGCATCATGCCCCTCGGGGACCGGGTAGTCGGGCAGGTGGTTGCCACCCGTCGGGATGGTGACCCTGCAGCGCTCCGCGATCAGCACGGAGTTGGCGACCGCCTCCGGATGGTCGGCAAAGAGCTCCTCCATCTCCTCGGGCGACTTCACATAGAGGTCACGTAGCGGGATCCGGGAGAGCACATCGCGGTCGATGCGCTTCTCCATGCCGATGCACATCAGCACGGCGTGTGCGTCGACGTCCTCCCGGTCGAGGTAGTGGACATTGTTGGTGGCGACGCAGGGAATCCCAAGCCGGCCACCAAGCTGGACAAGCGCCTCGCAGACCTCCTGCTGCTCCGGCACGCGCTCGTGCCGCTGTAGCTCGAGGTAGAAGTTCCCCTCCCCGAAGACCTCGACCATGCGCCGCGCGACGGCCTCCGCACCCGCGACATCGTTCCGCAGCAGCGCCTGCGGGATCTCGCCACCGAGGTCGCCCGAGAGGGCGATCACACCCTCGGCGTGCTCGATCAGGTCAGCGTACAAGGTGACCGGTCGGCCGCGCCGGTCCCGCTCGCGGCGCCATGTGCGGGACACCAGGCGAACGAGGTTCTGGTAGCCGGTGAGGGTCTCCGCGAGCAGCACCAGGTGGTGCATGCGGCCCCGCGACGCAGCCTCCGGACGCTCCGGCTGCAGGTAGACCTCGACGCCGAAGATCGGTCGAATCCCAGCCTTGGCGCACTGCGTCTGAAGCTCGATGCAGCCGAAGAGCACGCCGTGGTCGGTGACAGCCATGGCGTCCATCCCCAGCTTTGACGCCCGCTTCGCGAGGTCGCCGAGCTTCACGGTGGAGTCGAGGAGCGAGTAGTGGCTGTGGACGTGCAGGTGAACGAAGCGCGCCATCGGGGACCGGGGGTGGGGGTGAGCAGCCGGACATCGTGGAGCGCTCCGTCACGGCAGTCAACGGCTCACAATCCCGATCAACCGATCCTTGAACGGCGCTCGCGCTTGCAGTAGAGGAGCGCGCACTGAAGGGAGTGCGCTCCACATCTCCCACGCATTCACGGTCGGGCGGGCTGCCCGCTTCTGCGAGAGGTAGACACGATGAAGAAGCTTTCTCTTTTGCTTGCCCTCGGGCTCGGCGTCGGTGTTGTTGCCTGCGGCGACGACAGCGACTCGGGCAACGGCGACACCACCGACACCGGCACCACCGACACCGGCACCACCGACACCGGGGCTGACACCGGCAGCGGTGACACCGGGCTTGACACCGGCACCACCGACACCGGCACCACCGACACCGGCACCACCGACACCGGCACGGAGGACACGACGCCTCCTCCGACCGGGGAGCAGTGGACGGGGCCCTACTCCTACCTGTGGCGCCTGCAGATTCCCCAGTCGGGTACCGCGGCGGAGTGCTGCTTCGACTTCACCGGTGATGGCGTGACCGACAACGGTCTCGGCACCCTCGTCGGCGCGCTCGGTGCCATCGCGCCCGACACCGACCTCCAGCAGACCCTCGATGACGCTGTCGCCGGTGGCGACATCGCACTCCTCATCGAGTACTACGGCCTCGACAAGGCCACGAACGCGGGCGCCACGCAGCTCTGGTTCTACCTCGGCAGCAACGACGTCGACGGTGACGGCTCCGGCGACCAGGCGTGGGATCCGACGCTCAAGAACGGCGAGGGCGTCTTCCTTGCCAAGGCCTCCTCCCTCGACGAGAGCGGCGAGCCCCTCATCAAGTTCGAGTCGGCCGGCATCGCCGAGGACGTCCTCACCGCAGGCCCCGGCGACTTCCCGCTCTCGATCCCCATCCCCGACCTCCTCACCCTCAACGTGACCATCCAGCAGGCTCAGCTCAATGCTGATGTCCGCAGCGAGGCGACCGGCATCTTCACCACCGATGAGGAGATCGACGCCGACGAGGATGGCACCGCGGAGCTCTGGGGCGGTGGCAAGCTCGGTGGTGTCATCCCGGTCGACCAGGTCATCTCGATCCTGAATGACCTCGCCAACGACTGCGCCTGCGCCGGCGTCCCCGCCGACGCCAACCTCATCATCGCCGGTGAGGGCGCCGACGCCTACGAGGTCGCCTGCGACCCCGATATCACCATCAACGACGGTGCCTGCACCGACGCCGACGGGCTCATCTGCGGCAACCTCGGCACGGTCTGCGGCTTCGCCCCGGCGCTGCCGACGCTCGGTCTCATCGATGTCGACACCAACGAGAATGCCGTGCCCGACGCGATCTCCGTCGGTATCCGCGTGTCGATGTCCGGTGCCGCCATTCCTGAGCCGCACGTCCAGGACGACGCCCCGTAAGGGCCCTGAGGCGGACTCTCCGCCCATGATTCGAGCGGCGGGCCCAACCCGCCGCTCGGCGTTTTTGCCCCCGACAAGCCTCCGCCCACGGTCATGCGCCACGCCTCGCAACGACGCTCAGGGGCGTGTGTCCCAGGCGGTCAGGCGACGGTCGGCGTCCTTCGACTTTGACGGCGACATCGGCTACGCGCTCCTCTCGATCCCCAGTCCAGCGTCCGAGTCGGCCCGACCATGAATCGCCTTCCTCTGCTGCTCGTCCTTCCCCTCTTCGCCGCCTGCGAACTCTTCGACGCGCCTTCGTCGATCACCGTGCCACCCTCTGCGGCAGGCTCGGGCCTCGCCATCGGGGACGACGCCTCCGGGGATGGCGACGAGCTCGGAACCGGTCCTGTCCTCGGGCCCGACGGCCTGGCGATCGCCGGGGGCGTGATCGGCGCCGAATGCTCCGGGCCTGGCGACTGCAGGGTTGGGCTCGACTGTGTCTCGAGCGCCTGCGCACCGACGCCCACCCAGGAGCCCGGCGAACCGTGCGTGACGTCGGGAGAGTGCGTGGAGGGCACCGTGTGCGGCATTTCTGCCCAGTGCGGCGCGCCGAACCCGGCGCCCGACGGAACGGCCGGCGGCGTGCCCGCAGGCAGCGCCTGCACCTTTCCGCAGGACTGCCAGCCCGGGCTCCGATGCACCTACGTCGGGCTCGCAGGCGTCTGCGAGCCGAACGGCACGGCAGACATCGGCCAGTCCTGCGCAACGTCGAGCGAGTGCCTGAGCCCGCTCATGTGCTCGGCACGAGGCCAGTGCGAAATCCCCGTACGCGGCGGATTCGCCTTCATGCCTCCGGCGACCTGCCCCGACCCGGCTGAGGATACCGGACCCTTCCGCTCCTACTTCTCGGTGCCGCGCCCCGGGTCCGAGGAGGACTTCTTTCGCCTGCCCTTCCCCAACGACATCCGCCGCACCGAGAACGGTGTCGACCTCTCTGACTTCCACAACCCCGGTGAGCGGTTCATCGGCGGTGATGTGCTCGACTCCTACCTCGCAGAGCTGACCAGCGGAGCCGACGGGTTCTCGACAAATCCCACCGTCTACTTTCGCTTCTCGAAGTCGCCGAGCTTCAACTCGATCACCGGGGGCGAGGCCGGCTCAGTCAGGCTCGTCAACATCACACGAGACAGCCCACGGTATGGCTCCTCGGTCAGCACCTTCTGGAGCATCACGTCAGGCCGTGGCCGCTTCATCTGCGACAACTACCTCTCGTTTCACCCCGCCTGGGGTTCGCCGCTCGAGCCGAACACCACCTACGCTGTCTACCTGACCGATGGGATCGTCGATGAGGACCGTACGCGCCTCGTCGCCGATGCAGACTTCGCCGCCGTGATCGGGGCATCGCGGCCAGAGGACAGCGCGCTCGGAGCAGCGTGGGACACCTACAGCCCCTTCAGGGAGTTCCTGGCCGACCAGGGAATCCTGACCTCCCAGATCACGAACGCGGCAGTCTTCACAACCGGCGATCCGGTCGCCGCGCCTCCGAAGCTGCGCGCCTCAGTGCGCGCGCTTCCCGCACCGGCCCTCGAGGACCTTCGCGCCTGTACCCGCGGAGGCAGCGACGATGACGCGTGTGCGAGCTCGACAGGGGCCTTCACCGAGCTGCACGCGACAGCCCAGGCACCCATCTTCCAGCGAGGGACGCGCCCCTACCTCACCCGCGAAGAGGGTGGCGACGTCGTCTTCGAGGGCGGCTCGGCCGTCGTCCAGGGCACTGAGGACCTCCGGATCCTGGTGACCGTGCCAGAAGGCGACATGCCTGAGGCCGGCTGGCCGGTCCTGATCTACGCGCACGGCACCGGCGGAGACTTCAGGAGCGGCGTGAGCGACGCATCGGTGCCCGGCAGCAGCATCTCCGCGAACGGGAGCACCGTGAAGTTCATGGTCCTCTCCTACGACGGCGTGCAGCATGGGCCGCGCAGAGGCGACTCGACGCTTGAGCCCGAGCCGCTCTTCTTCAACTTCGCGAATCCCAAGGCGGCGCGTGGCAACGTGCAGCAGGGCATCGCCGACCTCTTCTTCATGACCTACCTCGCCGAGCAGATCGATGTCGATGCGGCGACATCCCCGACTGGCCGCGCCTTCAAGGCTGACCCGGCACAGATTCACTTCTTCGGACACTCGCAGGGATCGACCGTGGGCGTGCCGTTCGCTGCCTTCGAGCCGAGTGTGAAGGCGAGCATCTTCTCGGGTGCCGGTGGCTCCCTTGCGCTCTCGCTCCTCAACAAGACCAAGCCGGTCGACATCGCCCGAGGCGTGAAGGCCGTGCTTTCGGGTTCCATCCAGACCTCGAACAGCGTGACCGACCTCGACCCGGTGCTCTCGCTGCTGCAGTGGTACACCGATCCGGTCGACGCGTTGAACTACGGTCCCCTCTTCTTCAGGAGGCCGGTCGCCGGTCGCAACGCGATGAGTGTCTTTCAGACCTACGGCATCAGCGACAGCTTCGCGCCAGAGAAGACGATGGCGGCCCTAGTGTCGGCAACCCAGCTCCCCCAGGCGACCCCCTCTGACGGAGACACCGTACGCATCGACGGAACAAGCACGATCGCCTTCCCCGTCTCAGGCAACAAGAGCGTGGCGGGCGCGACCGCAACAGGGCTCGCTGTCTCGTACGCCACCAGTGGCTTTGACGGCCACTTCGTCGCACAGCGCAACAGCAACGCCCGTCGACAGACCATGGAGTTCCTTGCGACCAGCGTGCTCTCAGGGATTCCGACCGTCTCGCAGTAAGCCCATCACGCAACCGCCGGCGGAGCGAACCGCTGGCGCACCAACCAGACCGTGAGCGCCGCGAGGTCGGCACACGCGGCAAACCAGAAGGCCATCTCGGGCCCGGTCCGCTCCACAAGCGCTCCGCCCACCGTGCCGGCAAACAGGCTCCCGAGCCCGAACACGCTGGCGGCGAAGACGCTCTGGAGCACGGGACGCGGCGTCTGTGCCGAGAACAGGTCGAGCTCGCGCATCACGGCGGCGTACCAGAGCCCAAAGCTCGCGAAGTGCAGCGACTGCAGCGCGACCACCTGCCACGCCTCGGTCGCGCTTGCCGTCGCCGCCCATCGCACAACGCTGATCGCGATGCTCCCGGCGAGCACCAGGTCAGAACGGACCCTCTTGAACAGCAGCCCCGCGAGCGCCAGCGCCACCACCTCGCCCGCAATGGCAAGGCCGACCGCCAGCCCAGGCGCCGCCGATGAGAATCCCCGGCCCGACGTCAACAGGCTCAGGTAGATGTTGTAGCTCATGACGGCGACCCAGTGCAGCCAGCACAGGACCAAGAAGAGCAGCCATCGCGGTGTCCGCGGGAGCCTCCACGTCTCCGGGGCATCCGAGGGTCCGGAGATGCGCACATCAGGAACCCCGAACACGAACAGCGCCGCGCCCATGTAGAGGATGGGCGCGACGTGCAGCGCCCAGTTCCCCGCGGCGTCCGGGGGCATCGACAGCACGAGCAGCCCAAAGACCGCGACCGAGACTCCGTAGCCCAGGCTGCCCCAGAGCCTGAACCGACCGTACCGCAGCGAGCCGAACCGCGAGACGATGGTCGTGTCCATCATCGGGACTGTCCCCGACTCCGGGATCGCCTGCAGCCAGAAGAGCAGGCAGATCGCAACGAGCCCGGTTGGCCAGTGCATCGCCACCGAGAGGAGGGCACCGCACCAGAGGGTCCAGCGCAGCACCCCCGCAGGACGACCGTACCGCACCGCCAGCCACCCGATCACGGGCTGCATCAGCAGGGAGACCACCGCACGGCCACTGAAGATCCACCCGATCTCGTCGGCCCGCAGGCCCAGCGCCTTGAAGTGCAGCGGCCAGTAGGTGAAGATCACCCCGATGGCACCGAGGTACAAGAAGTAGCTCAGCCGGATCGCGACCGTTTCGTTCGTCTTCAGCAACCGGACCTCGCGTCCTCCCCCCGGCAGAGCCAGGGCCGCGCGGGGCCTACCCGAATCGCCTCGTGCCGGCTACGACCCACGCACACATACGCGGGGTGTCTGCGCTCCACTCGACGCCGTCCCAAGGAGCACCCATGTCTCTCGAACGCTCACGCTCCTCAGCACTCGCCCACGATGACTCCTCGCGGACCGCGGCGCGACGAATCGACACGCTCATCTCATCGCCGAACGCGACCCGAACCGTACAGAGACTCGGGATTCGCGAGGTCCACTCGCTGATCCAGCGCGCGGGCGCCGACCAGGCCGTTGAACTCGTCGAGCTGCTGTCTGCACGCCAGGTACAGGGGCTTGTCGATCTCGACTGCTGGGCGCGCGACCGCATCGACCAGGACAGGTTTGCCGAGTGGCTCGACCGCATGCTCACGGCTCCCGACGAGTCGGTGGAGCGGTGGTTCCGGGGGCTCGACCTCGAACCCCTCGTTGTCTGGTTTCGCGAACATGCGCAGGTCTTCCTCTGGGAAGACGATCAGGATCTCCTCGACACGATCGATGCCCCGGTCTTGACCTCTCCCGACGGCACCTATGCCATTGTGGTGCCGAGCGACGACGAGCAGGCGATGCGCATCCGGCTCTTGCTCGACCGCGCCTATGCCTACGACCCTGAGTTTGGTCGTCGCGTGCTCGAGGCTGCCCGCTGGGAGCTGACCTCCGACATGGAGGAGCGCGCCTACCGGTTTCGCACCGCGAGACTCGAGGACCTCGGCTTTGTCGGTCTCGACACGGCGTGGGAGGTCTTCGCACCGATCGACCCTGTGGCCTGGCGAAGGGCGCTCGAGACCACCATGCCTGACAGCCCGATCCGCCTGTCTGCGTCGCCCGAGTATGGAGACCTCGAACTCCGGTGGTTCGACCTCGGGCCGTCTCCCGGGCGCTGGTCGCTCACCGCGGCGGCGCTCGAACGCATTCGTACGCGCGACGACGGCACGCTTCACCGCTCCCTGGTTGCGCAGTACTCAGCGCTCATCCAACGCGTCGCGGTCGCCGACGGCGCCCCACCAGGCGCCATCGAGCCGCTTCAGGGCGCCGCGGAGGCGGCTGATGCCCGCGTCGAGCTCGCCCTCGACTTCGGCAGCGGTGGAGCCGTTGACCTCGCAGAGCGCATCCTGGTCGGCACCCCGCTCCGAGACCTGCACCGTGTGGGCTGGGGGCTGGTGGAGCGGGTGGCCGCGCAGGCCAGGACGCTTGCCCGTCGCGAGAACCTGACGTTGACCGGAGACCCCGCATCCCTTGTGCCGGAGCCCCAAGCGGACCGGCTCCTCGGGCTTCTCGAGAGGCGACCGGTGGTATCGGCTTCGTCGGGCGGGTGGTACACCTCGATGCGGGAGCTCGAGGCAACTTCGCGCCTGCTGGCGGACATCGCCTTCCTTGAGCTCTGGCTCTTTGGCTGGCAGCGGTGGACCCGAGGCGACCTGGTGGAGGTCGTGTTCGATCCCGCTCGAAACCAGACACCCGTCGAGTGGATCACGTTCAGGCATCTTGTGCTGAGTTCCGCGGCCCTGATGCACGCCGGTGAAGCGGCTCTTCGACCGCTCAGCGTCACCGAGGCGAGCGCATGGCTCAACTTGGTCGCGGCCCCTGGCGGCGACCCCGCCTCCTTCGTGGCGGAAGCGCTGGCCTCCGTACTCCGGCGGGACCGCCCTGCGGGAGCCTCGATTGAGGCGGTGACGGAACGTCTGGCCTCAGAGTATGCTGGATGGCTGGTCGAGAACCTGTTGTCCCCGTCGAACCACTATCCAACCGAGATCCTGCTCACCGGGTTCATGTTGGCCCCGCGGTGAGCGACCCCTCAAGGGTTCAGGGCGTTCCGCAGAAGATCGCCTGCTCTTCAGCGCTCGCGAAGTTCGACGGGATGCCGCAGACAAGCCGACAGTCGGTGATGCTATCCTGACCGATGGCGCACTTGTTGAAGCTCTCCTCAGGGATCTCCTGGTCACTGTTGAAGTTGAGGCAGTCCAGCCTCGCGTCCGTGGGGTCGGAGTCAGCGTCCGCAGAGTAGGAGAGGCTGCAGCCGTAGCAGACGGTCAAGGGGTACTTGAACTCGTTCGAGTCCACCTCTCGACCACCGCCAGTCACGCCGCGGAACTTCAGCCGAAGGCCGATCGTCAGCTCGTTCGGGTCCTCGACGGCGGTCGCCGTCCGAAGCAACTTCGAGGCCGCGAGGACATCGCCCAGCGTCGCGGGGATGGCCCGGAACGCGAACGCCGCTGAACCGCCCGGCTCGATCGAGCCTGAGAGCGGGATCGTCAGCTTCTTGGGGATACCCACGCCGAACGCCTTGGGCACGTCGAACTCAACGTCGACCGCAGTGATGCTCACCGAGTTCGCCTCCCAGTCTGCGCCGGTCAGGCCACCCTGGCCTCCAGCCCGCGCGAAGGAGACGCCCTCTGAGGGCACGAGCGTGCTCTCTACGATCGGGTAGATCTCGTAGGATCTGGTCACGAGCAGATCCAAGGTACCCGACGCGTTGAACAACTCGGTCGAATCACCAGCCGTGACCCGGCACTCGTTGTCCGGAAGGGCGTTGAACGCCACGAACAACTCAGCGGTATCCTCCGCGCAGCCGGAACCGGCGAGGAGGAACAGCGCGGCGAGAGAAGGAAGCTTGTATCTCATCTCTGTCTCCTGCGATCTCTAGGGAGATCCGAACAAACCCTCTTTGCCACAAAGAAGTCGATCAATCCAGAACTCGGTGATCGGAAGGGGCACGGCCCTCACCTCGCATCGACCGGGCGAAAGCGGAAGCACCAGCCTGATGCCATCACCAGCGCGCTTCTTGTCCCGGGACATCGCGGCGACCCACGCCGACGCCGACCACGCGCGCGGCATACCCGGATCGAGCCCGAGCCGCGCAAGCAGCCGCTCCACGCGCCCCTGGAGCATGGGGTCCCCGCCGACCTCCACCGCGCACGCCGATGCGATCGACAGCCCCTTTGCGACCGCCTCGCCATGGGTGAACTCCGCGTAGCCGGTCAGCACCTCGATCGCGTGCCCGAACGTGTGCCCGAGGTTCAGCAGCCTGCGGACTCCCCGCTCGCGTGGGTCCAGGTTCACGCAGCGGACCTTGCACCCCACCGCCAGGTCAAACGCTTCGCGCGTGGCCGAGGGATCCCGGCGCTCAAGCGCTCCCGCTGCGCTCTCCATCCATGCCAGCGGCGCTTCGCCTTCGATGATCGCGCACTTGACGACCTCGGCGAGTCCTGATCTCCACTCCCGTTGGGGAAGTGTCTGAAGGCGTGGCGCCCAGGCGAAGACAGCCTCGGGCATGTGAAAGGCACCGACGAGGTTCTTGCCCTCCGGCAGGTCGATCCCGGTCTTGCCGCCGATCGCCGCGTCGACCATCGCCATGAACGTCGTCGCCACGTGGATCACACGAACTCCCCGCATGACCGTGGCAGCCACGAAGCCGCCAAGATCGGTCACGACACCGCCGCCCACGCAGACCACCACGTCGTCTCGATCGACGGGCCCGGCGAACACTGCGCTCCAGAGCCGCGACAACTGCTCCGGCGTCTTCGACGTCTCGCCCGCGTCGACGTCGATGCGACGAGCGACCCGTCCGTGGCGCTCGAACTCCTCCACCAGACGCACCGCCGGCTCCACGAGCGTTCGGTCGGAGAGCACAACGAACCGTCCCTCGGGCGCGAGCTCGCCAATCCTGGCTGCCAACTCCGGGCACTCCGCCTCGAACCATTCGGGGGCAGCACAGACCGTCATCGCGCCTCAGCAGCTTGAGAGAACCGCGCCAGCTCGGCAGCCACCTCGCCCGGACCAAGTCGATCGGTCTCGATCACGACATCACACCCCAGATACACCGGGTCTCGCGCTTCGAACCGTTCCCGAAGCTCGCGCGACGGATCCGAAGACTCCGCCAGCAGCGGGCGCCTCGACACGCCCGAGGGTCCTAGACGCCGCAGCGCCTCGTCCGGGCGGACGCGCAGGTAGACCGTCAACCAGCCGAACCCTGCCGCAGCACGCCTTACGTCATCCGAGACGAAGGTCCCGCCCCCAAGGGCGAAGACACCTGCCTCTGCGGTCGTGAGCCGCCTCGTCGCGAGCTGTGCCTCAAGCTCGCGAAAGGCGCTCTGGCCGCGGCGTTCGAACAACTCGCTCACCGAGCATCCTGACTCAGCCTCAACGAGGTCGTCGAGGTCATCGAAGCCAAGGCCCAACGCCTGGGCGAGAAGGGGTCCCACGGTCGACTTCCCGGACCCCATGGAGCCGACGAGTACAATGCGGCGCCTCACGTCGCACTCACCGCCGGCAAGCCGTCACTCCTGCGGGGGCAGGATGTCCTGCGCGCTCTCGACACGGTCGATGGAGAGGTCGCGGTTGACGATGCGCGGCGTGATGAAGACCAGCAGCTCGTTGCGGACATCGGTGTGCGACGCGCTCCTGAAGAGGGGTCCGATGATCGGCAGTGAGCCGAGGAAGGGCACGCGGGCATTGGACGAACCGGTGTTCCGCTGGAAGATGCCACCGATGACGGTCGTGTCCCCGTCGCGGATCAGCAGCGTGGTGGTGGCCTCGCGCCGGATGATCGACGGGTCGCCGCGCGAACCGGTATTCTCGAAGTCAGGCTCGTTCTTCGTGATGGCGACCTCGACGACGATGTTGCCGTCCGGGGTTACGCGCGGCGTGACCTCGAGGCTCAGCGAGGCGTCGAAGAAGACGGTCTGCGCGCCGGCGGCAGAGACGACTGAGACGGGGATCGACACGCCGCTGGTGATGTTCGCCGCCGTGTTGTCCATCGTCGTGATGCGCGGCGCGGACACGATCTTCACGGAGCCCTGGGACTCCGCGGCGCTCAGGCGGAGGTTGAGGTTGAAGTTCCCGGACAGGCTGCCGAAGGTGAAGCCGACAGCGCCACCCGTTCCGGCGCCTGCAGGGGCCGGCAGGTTCACGGCGTAGTTGGGCGTCGCGCTGCCACCGGCGGTCGGAGTGTCGCCT
>JBILLP010000374.1:0-4106 GCA_044376025.1 Bradymonadia bacterium | reverse complement strand
ACGGGTCGACGTGGCGCTGCCAGAGACGTGAGCAGACACCTCGCTCCCCGGGTTCGATGCCGACTCCCAGCGCTCCCCTGCCGGCCGGGTTGCCGTGATGCCGGCGCCAGTGGCTGCACGCATGCCCGACGCCGGGCGAGATGCGGGGGCCGGCACTCGGCGAGGCCGGCGCGGCGCTCCGTGGAGCGCCGCTGCTCGTTCGCTGAGCCTGCAATTCGTCGTCGCGTCGGCGACAGCGCTGCTCGTGACCGGCTGTGCCGACGAGGGTGGCGAGCCAGTTCGGGGCGGCTTCTCGGTCACCTACCGGCGGGTCGAGGTGTCGGCCTTCGCGGGGCTCGAACAGTGGCGGCCAACTCGGCTCGTCGACACGCCCTGCCAGGGCAACGCGATGGACACCGGGGGTGGCGTCGTCGAGGACGTCGACGGCGACGGCCTGCTCGACATCGTGCTCCCTCGGATGCGGCTTGAGCCGATGCTGCTTCGGGGGCGTGGGGGGTTCGAGTTTGCCGCGGAGCCGCTGGGCGGGCCGATGGACGCGGCTGGCGCGGTCGTCTGGGACGCGACGGGAGACGGGCGGCGCGACATTCTGCTGACGGCGATGTCGGGCCCGGGCAACCGGCTGCTCGTGCAGCAGCCCGACGGTGGCTTCAACGACGAGGCTGAGGCGCGGGGACTGCTCGGAGGGGACGCGACGGGAACCTCGGAGCGTTGCCGGGGCTACCGGAGCGGCTCGCTGGGCGATGTCGACGCCGACGGGTGGATCGATCTCTACCTGACGCGGTGGGACCTGATTGACTCGAGCCTGGCAGGCCGCCTGTTCGCCGGTGGCGCCGAGGGCCGCTTCGTCGACATCACCGAGGCAGCCGGGCTCGGCCAGCTCGCGACGTTCGGCTATGCGGCGAGCCTCGAGGACTTCGACGGTGACGGGCGGCTCGACCTGGCCGTGGCGGGAGACTTCGACACGACCCGGATCTTTCGCGGTGTCGGAGGGCGCAGGTTTGACGATGTCAGCACGGCGTGGGGCATCGGCACGGGCGAGAACGGCATGGGCGCACTGGCGGCGGACTTCGACGGCGACGGCGATCTCGACTGGATGGTCACCGGGATCGCGCGGCGCGGCGAGGACGCCTCGGCCCGGCTGGTCTGTGGCATTCGCGAGCCTGCCTGCGACGGCAACCGGCTCTATCGCAACGACCTGCCGGTCGGCTTCACGAGGGTCGAACGTGACGCGGGCGTCGACGATGGGAGCTGGGGATGGGGGCTGGCCCGGTACGACGCCGATCTCGACGGCGACGCCGACCTGGTGCAGGCGACCGGCTACTTTTCGCCGTTTGTCGAGGGAGCAAGGCCCGAGGACGTCGCGCCCTTCCGCCCCTACGAGCTCGATCCGGCGCGGTTGTGGCTCAACGACGGCGCCTGGCCGCTCCGAGAGGCCGCGGCGGGGGTTGGGCTCGATCACCTCGATGAGGGCCGGACGGTCATCGCGGCGGACTTCGACGACGACGGCGACCTCGACCTCCTGATCACGAACAGCCGCCTGCCCCCGGTGATCTACGAGGCGGAGACGACCGGCGGCACGTGGCTCTCGGTCACGCTCGCCGGCCCGCCCGGCAACGTGGATGGCATCGGCGCGTGGGTCGAGGTCACGGCGGGTGGCCGGACGCAGCGTCAACAGATCGATGGCAACAGCAGCTACCTGGGTCACGGTCCGCGCGAGGCGCGCTTCACGTTTGGCACACACCGGGCGCTGGGGGCACGGGTTCGGGTGACCTGGCCGGACGGCAGCACGACCGAGCGCGTGGGCGTCACCACCGGCAGGGCGCTCCGCGTGGCGTGGCGGGGCTGACCGGCGCTCCCGACGACCCCGGATTCTGCTTCCATCGCAAGCAGCCCCCGGCTAATCTGCCCCGACGCGCCGCGGTCGCTGGCGCCGCCCCGCACCGCCGGAGTAACCTGTGACGAACGCCGTCCCGCCCCTCGACCCGTTGACCCGACGAGCCACGCGGCTCCGACTCAGCCTGGCCCTGCTCGGGGCGTGCGCGCTCGCCGCCTGCGCCGACGACGCTGGCGATACCTCGGGGGGAGGCGACACCGGGGCTGACACCGGCGGCAGCGGCGACACCGGCGGCAGTGGCGATACCGGAGGAGACACGGGCGCCGACACGACGGATACCGGCGACGGCAGCGGCGACACCGGAACGGACACGTCGGGTGGCACGCTTGCCTGCGGCGGGTCGCCGGTGACGCTCGCGGTCTCGCCCGGCACGGCGTCGACGCTCGAGGTTGCGGTGACGGGGTCGAACCTGGGCGTGACGCTCGACTTCGTGGGCAGAGAGGTGACCGCAGCGACCGACGTCACGCTGACGTGCGACGATGTCTCGATCGTGCCCGCTGGCTCGATTGCGCTGTCGCCGAGCTTCACGGTGGCGTCGGAGACGCGTCGCTTTGGCCGGCGCTACTTCGTGACGCTGCCGATCGAGGCGTCGAAGCTGCCCGAGGGTGCCCGTCCGTCGGCCATTCGGGTCTACTACCGGGCCCCCGGCAGCGATGAGACCATCGAGCCGATGGTCGTCAACGTGCAGGAAAACCTCGTGCGTGGCAACGTGCGGTTCGAGACGGAGCTGACGGGCACCTTCCAGGTCGGCGTACGTGCGAGTGCCGGGACGACCTACTCGCGCCGGTGGAAGTTCAAGGCGATCACCGGCGTGTCGATGGGTGCGAACGGCGCCTCGATGATCGGCTTTCGCAACCCCGACCGCTTCGACATCCTGGGGCCGCTGGGCGGGCCGACGGACTGGACCTACCTGACGCACTACATCCACGACGGCGGCATGGGCGGCTTCGGGCTGGCGCCGGCGTTCGGAGAGGGTCCGGCCTACCAGCCGACGCTCGAATACGAGCACGGCCAGAGCTTCGACCAGTGGTGGTACGATACGGGGGATGGCACCGGCGGGAGCTTCCCGCGGAGCGACTACGCCGACATCTTCACCGACCTGATGATGAGCTTCGGCAGCATCGTGACGTACAACGA
Organism: Bradymonadia bacterium; assembly: GCA_044376025.1. GTDB lineage: Bacteria > Myxococcota_A > Bradymonadia > REDH01 > REDH01 > JBILLP01. The sequence goes on along the minus strand of JBILLP010000374.1, from coordinate 1,075 downwards.
CCAGAGCCCGTTCGCGGCGCCGGGGTTGCCGTTGTCGGAGCTGGTGCGATCGTACGAGGACCGCTGCCCGCGGGCGGACACGTGCCCTGCGGGTCCGGGCTCGACGTACACGATCGAGACCGGGTTCTTCGACGACGAGTTCAACCCTGAGGGCAGCTTCCCGGTGATCCAGTTCTGCGACGGGGTGGGGAGCCGGGACCGGTCGAAGCCCTTCCCCCGGGCGTGCGACCTCAACGGCGACGGGCGGCCCGACGAGACGAACGAGGGGCTCTACGACGACCCGTGCCGCCAGAACCGGCCGATGCCCTTCACGTGGGCCGTTGACGTCAACAACAACGGCGTCCGGGACGCAGGTGAGCCGATCATCCGCAACTTCTGGGAGCCGTACGACGATGCGGGCGAGGATGGGCTGCCAAGCGCGCAGGAGGCGGGCTTCGACGCGGCCACGAACCCCGACCCGGCCGGAGACGACTACGACCCGATCGCCAACCCGCGCGGCACCGAGGGCAACTGGCTCCACGAGGCCGGTGAACCCTACCAGGACGTGGGGCTCGACGGCGTCGCCGACACGCAGCAGCTCGACCAGGGCGGCTACGACTACGGCCAGGGGAACGGGCGGTTCGACTACAACCCGAACCTCGCGCAGCTCCTCTCGGAGCGCGACCCCCGCGGCCGCATCCGGGATGCGACGCCGCAGACGCTCGACGAGGTGACGATGTACATGGATGCGGGCATCCGTGACCTCTTCAACTTCGCCGTGGGCGGCACGACGCTCGTCGGAGAGATGATTGCCAAGGGCGAGAACGTGCGGGTGTACGATGATTTCTACCCGCTGCAGGACATCCCGGCCGAGGAGGCAGAGGACTACAACTTCAACGACGTGGACTACGCCAACCTCGGCGAGCACGTCTATGTGCGGTACGGCAACCCCGACGCCGACGCGGAGCTGATCTGCGACGGAGACGGCAAGCACGTCGGGACGATCCCGCAGATCGCCAACCGGCTCCTGACGATGCTGGCGTTCGTGTCGAACCGCTTCCCCGACGGCGACCGGACAACGCTGACGCCGCCCTAC
>JBILLP010000373.1:0-4128 GCA_044376025.1 Bradymonadia bacterium | reverse complement strand
GTCATCGTCGGGGCTCGGGGAGGTCGGGGGAGGCGCGCACAGGCACGCCCCTCACTCCATCGGTCACCGCGCGCTGTTTGTTGCGTGTCGCCCAAGCGAGGGCGCCGCCACGGCCACCCTACCGCGCTGCGCGCGGCAGGGCACCGCGCGGAGACGCTGCACGACAGCGACGAGACGCACGCCTCGCTCGCGAGCGGGTTCGGCGCAGAGGGAGACCGGATCATCGAGGCGGTGGGCGCCTTCGTCGACGAGCTGCCCTGAGCGGATCGCGGGCTCGCGACGCCGCATCGAAACACGTCGGCTCGGCGAAGCGGACGGCTGAACCATGCCGGCTCGCGGCACAGAGTCGCTCCCCCGCGCCTTCGTGCTTGACGGCCGAGCAGATGCGGTGGCAATCGGGCGGGCGTGGACCGCAGCGAGAGGCACGGTGACCGAAGACGAGCTCAGAGGCCGGTTTGCGTCGGTCAAGTGTTGGAAGAGCGGCGATCACCGGGCGCCGCACAAGCCGCTGTTGCTGCTTGCCGCGCTGGCACGCGTGCAGCGCGGAGAGCCGCGGTTGTGGGGCTTTTCGGCGGGAGACACAGGCGTGGAGCCGGTGCTTGAGCGGCTGCTCCTCAGCTTCGGAAAGAATGGTGACGCAAGGACCGGGTATCCGTTCTGGCGGCTGCAGAGTGATCGGATCTGGGAGGTCGTCGGCGCCGAAGAGGCACGACTCCACGTGAATGCGTCAGGCGACGCGCGAATCACGGACTTGCGCAGGCGGGGCGTCGCAGGCGGATTCGACGCGGAGGCCGACGCCGTGCTCCGAGCCAATCCACGGCTCGTGGAGGAGCTGACCCGTGACCTGCTCGACCGGAACTTCCCGCCCAGTGAGCACGAGGAGATCCTCGACGCGGTGGGGATGCCGTGGCGTGTCGTCACGGCTCGGCCGCGCGACCCGAGGTTCAAGGAGCTGATCCTGCGCATCTACGAGCAGCAGTGCGCCTTCTGCGGATTTGGCGGTCGCCTTACGCAGACGGTCATCGGCATCGACGCCGCGCACGTGAAGTGGCACGCAGCAGGTGGCCCTGATGACGAAGAGAACGGCATGGCTCTCTGCGCCCTGCATCACCGACTCTTCGACCGAGGCGCCATGAGCCTGACCGACGACCACCGCATCCTTGTCTCCGAGCACTTCGCCGGAAGCGACGTGGTGTCGACCGGGGTTGCGGCCCTGACACACCGGCCCCTTCGCAGACCGATCAGTGGCAGGAGGCCGCCAGGCGCGCAGTTCCTCTCGTGGCACCGGCGCGAGGTCTTTCGGGCGCCGGCGAGGGGGGGCGAATGAACACCACTGCACGACTCGAACTGCTCCTCGGACCGCATGCGCGAAAGTCGAGCAGTTACAAGTTTGCGGTCCTCCGGGCGCTGCTTGACTGGATCATAGACAACCCAAGCCAGATACCGCGAAACGGGTTTCACCTGCTTCCGGTGATCGAGATCGCACGACGTTTCATCATCTACTACTGGCGCCTGACGCGCACCCGGGTGCCTCAGGGGTCCGGTCAGGAGCTCGCCATTCACGGCGCCCTCGCCGAGCTTTCGGCCAAGCTTCAGGCGACACGTGGGCTCGAGGTACTCTCTGACGAGGCAGGACTCGCGATCGGTGACTGGATCGAGAATGCACCAATCCTGCCCAAGGAGGTTCGGAGTATCATCCTCGACATCAGGGATGTGGTCCTCGACATGCCAATAAAGCACCTGCCTGAGGTCCGTGGCGACGGGACGAGGGAGCGGCTGGAGTTCTTCTCGATCCTGACGCTTCCGCATGGTGACAAGGCGCTCTCACCGTTCGATGATTATGAAGCGCATCGGCTCGCTGCCCCTGGCAAGCGTCACTTCGCGACGGCAGCAAACTGGTACGAACTCGTGCAGCACGAGCGAACCTTTGTCGCCTTGTCGAGCCGTGCGTTCGATGAGCTATCAGAGGTCAGGTTCTGGCTCCGCGATGCAACGGTGCTGCGCTGGGCTCAGTACTGTGCGGAGCGCAGCGCGCGCTTGCCGGGGCCCCGAGTGGTGGTCGATGCGGGTGCGTTCCTCCTGACAGATTCCGACCGCGACGCGTCACTCCGCAGTCGTCTGGAGCACGTGCTGCGGAGCCGGCTCCTGCTTCAGCACTGCTTCTATACCGACCTTCCGCTTGGTCGTGACTGGCAGCTCGACCACGTGATTCCTCGAGCCTGGCTGCCCGTTGACCTCTTCTGGAACCTCGTGCCGGCAAACCGTGTTGCGAACCAGAAGAAGAGCGACAGGCTGCCGGCGCTGACAAATCCCCTTCTCGAGAAACATGAGCGGTACGTTGCAGAAATCCTGAAGTCAGATTCCCCGACAATCCACTCTGACCTTCGTATGACCGCGCAACGCTATTTTCAGTCAAACAGCCTCGCCGACTCGGCAGATGAACAGGCCCGCCAGTTGCGGTCACTGCTTGAATCGTCATGGAAGCGTGTGCACGATGCAGGTGCCGATATCTGGGTTCCAAGCGCTGCGTGAAGAATCGTGCTGGAGTCCGCTCAGCGAGCGCCTGACTACCCGCGTCGCTTCTTCGTCTGCGCGGCGTTCTTGAGCCCCGTGTGCTGGGTGCGGAACGAGCCCCCGGCGCGCGGCAGCGACGGGCGCGGCGACGAAGAGCCGGGCTTTGCCGGCCGGTCGGCATCGCGCGCGACGCGGGGCGGCGGCGCACCCTCTGCCGGCACGAGCTGGTCGGGGCCCGGGCCGATCAGGTCGGTGCGCCCCATGCGTGCAAGCGCCTCGCGCAGGATCGGCCAATTGTCGGGGTCATGCCAGCGCAGAAAGGCCTTGTGCAGCCGACGCACACGCAGCCCGCGCGGAATCGGGACCTCTTCAGAATCCCGAGAAACCCGCTTCAACGGATTCTTGCCGCTGTGGTACATCGCGGTCGCGGTCGCCATCGGCGACGGCAAGAACGCCTGCACCTGGTCGGCCTTGAATCCGTTCTGCTTGAGCCAGAGCGCGAGCTCGAGCATGTCCTCATCGGTCGTGCCCGGGTGCGCCGCGATGAAATAGGGGATCAGGTACTGCTTCTTGCCCGCCTCTGCGGAGTATTTCTCGAACAGGCGCCTGAACTGGTGGTAGGCGCCCATGCCCGGCTTCATCATCTTCGACAGCGGCCCCTCGGACAGGTGCTCGGGCGCGATCTTCAGGTAGCCGCCCACATGGTGCGTCACGAGCTCGCGCACGTAGTTCGGGTCCTTGACGGCGAGATCGTAGCGCACGCCCGAGGCGATCAGCACCTTCTTGATGCCCGGCAGCGCCCGCGCCTTGCGGTAGAGCTCGATGAGCGCGGAGTGGTCGGTCTGGAGGTTTTCGCAGACCGCCGGGTATACACAGCTCGGCTTGCGGCAGGCAGCCTCGATTTCGCGCGATTTACACGCGATGCGGTACATGTTTGCCGTGGGCCCGCCGAGGTCGGAGACCACGCCGGTGAAGCCGGGGAGCCGGTCGCGGAGCTCCCCGAGCTCACGCAGGATCGAGGGCTCGGATCGGTTCTGGATGATGCGCCCCTCGTGCTCGGTGATCGAGCAGAAGGTGCAGCCGCCGAAGCAGCCGCGCTGGATCGTCACCGAGAACCGGATCATCTGGTAGGCCGGGATCTTCGCGTCGCCGTACCCCGGATGCGGCACGCGCGCGAAGGGCCGCTCGTAGACGAAGTCCATCTCTTCGGTCGTCAGCGGTATCGGCGGCGGATTCACCCACAATTCGCGGTCGCCGTGGCGCTGGATCAACGCCCGGGCGTTGTGTGGGTTTGACTCTCGGTGCAGCACGCGCGAGGCGTGGGCGTAGAGCACCGCATCGTCGCAGACCTGCTCGAAGCCTGGCAGACGGATGGCGCCGCGGTCGGAGCCGTCGCCGACGCGCGCGGCCCAGACCGGGTCGACCGCAGGCTCCGCGGCGACCGGGGGCGGCGCGGGCGCCTGCTCCGCCTCGCCGCAGGTCGACGGCGTCGACGGCGCCAGCTCCTGGTAGGGGCTCGGCTGCGGCGTCACCGGCCCGGGCGTATCGACCGAGGTTGAGTCGATGACGGCCCAGCCCGGGAGCGGCTCCCGCGTGATGAAGGCGGTGCCGCGC
>JBILLP010000372.1:0-4131 GCA_044376025.1 Bradymonadia bacterium | reverse complement strand
GACCGGGTCGTCATCGATATCACGGTGCCGCTCGCGCCGCCGCGCGTGACACGCGTGACCCTGCCGCCCGGGCAGTCCGCGGGTCTCGAGGCCCGAGCGATCCTCGGCGACGAGGGGCGGCTGGTCGCGACCCTGCACCACATCAGCTCAGCCCACCTGGCCGACCTCGAGCACGCGATCGACGGCGACATCCTCGCGTGCGGCGATGACAAGGCCGCGATGGACCTCGTGCTGTCGCTGCTCACCGACCTCGGTGCGCGGGCCATCGACGCCGGTCCGCTGGCCAACTCAGTCGCGCTCGAGAGCCTGACGCCGGTGCTGCTGTACCTCAACCGGCGCTACAAGGCGGCCGGGGCCGGCATCCGCCTGACGGGGCTACCAGACTGACCCCGACCGCGCTCGCCGAGCTAGAGGGCGAGCTCCGCCATGAAGCGGATGACCTCGATGTCGGGCGAGCCGACGATGAAGGTCCCGACCCCGGCCTCCTTCCAGACCTGGAAGCGGTCCCGGATGCGCTCGCGCGGCCCGACGAGGTAGAGCGTGTCGACCAGCTCGTCGGTCACGGCGGCGATCGCCTCGGAGCGCCGGCCTGACAGGTAGAGGTCCTGGATGCGGATGGCCTCTTCTTCGAAGCCGGCGCGACGCAGGTACTCGTTGTAGAAGTTCTTGTCGCGGGCACCCATGCCGCCGATGTAGAGCGCGAGCTGGATCTTCAGCGGGAACCTGGCGGCGTCGAGGTCGTCAGAGATGACCACGGCGACGGTCGGGGCGACGTCGAAGTCCTCGATGCGCCGTGGCGTGGCCGATTTGGCCATGCCGGCCTTGATCTGGTCGACGATGACCTCGGGGCGCTCGGGGTTCATGCAGGTGAGCAGCACCCCATCGGCGAGCTCCCCCGCGAGCTGCTGGCCAAGCGGGGCCATGGCCCCGGTGTAGATGGGGATCTGGGTGCGCCCGTGGAGGATGCTCTTGAGGGGCTTGCCGAGCCCTGTCGCACCCGGCCCACGGTAGGGGATCTGGTACTTCTGGCCGTCGAACTCGAGCGGCTCCTTGCGCTCAAGGATCTTGCGGATGATCGTGATGTACTCGCGCATCCAGGTGAGCGGCTTCTCGAAGGGCTGCCCGTGCCATCCCTCGACGACCTGCGGGCCAGAGGTCCCGAGCCCGAGCACGAAGCGCCCGCCGGAGAGCGCATCCATCGTCATGGCCGTCATGGCGGTGCTGGCAGGCGTCCGGGCGGGGATCTGCATGATCCCGGTGCCGAGCTTGATGCGCGAGGTCTGCGCGCCGATCCAGGCGAGCGGAGACACCGCATCGGAGCCCCAGGCCTCTGCAGACCAGATGGAGTCATACCCGAGCTTCTCAGCCTCACGGATCAGGTCCATGTCGAGGGAGAGCTGAGAGCCCGAGTAACCAATCGTGAGTCCGAGACGCATGACGCTCCTGCCAGAAAGGGTGGTTCGACGCGGGGCCACCCCGGTCGAGAGGCGGGCCCTTCAGCCCGCTGCAGGCGCAGCGGACCTCGCGCGAAACTGCTCCGCGCGGCCAAAATCCGCAAGCCTGCGCTCACAAATCGATGCTGCGAGCAGCAGGAGGCCGTGACGGTCACCCGGGGGTGCGGCATCGACCTGGCGCTCGACAATGCGAAGCGCGCCGGTCCAGTCGCCGATCGCCTCGTACCGCTCGCGGGCTGCGGTGTAGAGCGCCATGTCGCCGGGACGCTCCGCGAGCTGGAGTTCACGCGCCTGCATCTCCCAGTCGTCGCGACGCAGGTGGCGCACGGCGAGGTCGACGAGCTCGTCGGTGACCTCGCGGCGACGCTCCGGCCACACGCCGGGGTGGCGAAGCTCGTCTCTCAGGACCTCATGCAGGTCATGCCAGCGACGAGCGGAGCGGTAGCGGTCAGCCAGTTCGCGGCGCGCCTGCTCGTTGGTCGGGTCGTCGACGAGCCCGGAGGCATGCCTGCGGATGAGCTCCTCTGCGGTCGCACGGTGGTTCCGCAGATGCCAGAGCCCGAGGTAGACAAGCGACCCGATGATGAGGGTCATGAAGAGGACTTCCATCGCACCACCGCGCATCGACCGCGGGCTGGTGAACCCGGGCGGCGGGGGCTTAGCAGGCGCCAGGGATCGGAGGAAACCCGCGCGTCAGGATCCGTGGCGACGGGGCTGCCCCGACGGTGGAAGCGTCACCTGGGTGTCGGGGCTGTCGTGGCCGAGCAGCTCGGCGAGCACCTCTTCAGCGCGGCTGTCCTCGAAGACCTCGGTGGGCTCGACCGGGGCTGGGGGCCGGGCAGGCGCACGGCGAAGCGGGCCTGAGGCCGCAACCGGAGGTGCGCCCGGCAACTGCGATGCCGCAGACGGTTCGACCGCCATGGCGCTCGCGGGGCTCCCGATCATCGTGGCGATCTCCGCGCCGAAGCTGCGCGGCGAGGCCGCCGGCTTGGGGGGCTGCTCAAAGTCCTTGAGCACGGCGACGGCCCGGGCATCGTCGATCACGTCGGTGGACTCAGAGGGGGCCGGCCGGACCGGCGCCGCGACCCTCGGGCCGGCCAGCGAGCGAAGGGCCGGAATGGGCGCGGAGGGGGTCGTCGCGGGTGTCGCTGCGATCGGCCCGGTCGACGGGGGCGAGCCGCCAGGTCGCTCGACGGATTCACGGCGGACGGCCGGCACGGGGCTGGTCGAGGAGGGGGCTCGCTCGGTCTGCGACTCGACGGCGCCGAAGCGACCCGAGAGGGCTCCCGGCTGTCGGCTGCCGGCGGTGCCGGCGTCACCTGGTGACGAGGCGGGCTCGAACTCGACACGTCGATGGGCACCCGTCGCGCGCTCCTCGACGCGGAACTTCGCCGGGGCGACCCGGACCGCGCCCCCTGGGACCGGCGCGAAGGCGGGAATGCGCCCGCTCGACGTGGGCCCGGCTGGCCCGGGCGCCACGGCCCGGAGCGGACCTGATGCGTGGCGCGCGGCCTCGGCCTGGGGGCCCGGATCTGCCGCCGCGGGGAACTGCCCGGACGCGCGTGGAACGGCCTGAAGTGGGCCGCTGTGCGCGGCACGTCGCATTGCCTGCGCGGTCACCTTCGAGACTGCGGTGCCACCGGCGTTGTCGGCCTTGGGTCGAGCGGTCAGGTAGCGCTCCAGCAGCGCGACCGCCGCGGCGTCGAGCTCCCTCGGGGGCATGGAGGGCTGGGGAGAGGCAGCCGGCGGTTCGGGCGTCGCCGCGGGCTCCGGCGCTGCCAGCAACTCCGAGAGCATCGCGTCGAGGCGCGACGCCTTGGATGCAGCCGGAGCCTCGGGCGGCGGCGGGGTACCGATGCGTCGGCGCGAGGGCACGACACCGACGCCCGGGGCCGTTGATGCAACCGGCTCCGGCTCCGGCGCTGCCTCGCGTTGAACCCGTGGGATCGCGGTCCCGGCACTCGGCGCCGTAGAGGTCACCGGGACGAACGCGGGTGCGGCAGGCGGTTCGGGGGCCACCGCGACAGCGGCGGCCTGGGCAGCGGGATGAGCCCGCTCGATCGAGGCCGCGATGGCGCCGGGCGGCGGCGGCGGTGGCGCCCTCCGGGACGGCGCGGGTGCGGCGGGCACAGGCTGGGCTGCCGGGGCCTCGACCCGCGGCGAAGGCAGGGGTTGCTCGGCAGCCGGGAGGCGGGCGGGCTCCGTGTACACAACCGTCGGTGCCGGCGGCTCCGCGAACTCGTCGGCGGGGGGGCGGGGATTGAGAGGCAGAGGGATGCTGCCTGCCGGCACGGCGACGATCAGTGTCGGCGACTCCCCGAACAGGTCGGACAAGTCGACCACGGCGGCAGTGTCTGCCTCGACGAAGGCCTTGGAGCCCCGCGCGGGACCGGTCGGCAGCGCGGCGATGTCGGCGTCGAGATCGATGCCCAGCTTCGCCGCGACGGCCGCCGGGGGCTCCGGCTCGGGCAGTGGCACCGCCTCAGCGGCCGAGGGGTCGAGGTCGGCCTCACCGCTCCCGAAGGGCCCCTCGAGCTCGGCTGCCGGCTTCTCCGACGGGGCAGCCTTGAGCGCGGCGCGCTCGAGGTGGCGACGGCGGACCTCGGTCTCCGTCAACTGCACCGGCTTGACCTGCGCGATGACATTCGCGTTGGGGTCGGCGGCCGCGGAACCGACG
>JBILLP010000028.1:0-12718 GCA_044376025.1 Bradymonadia bacterium | reverse complement strand
GGAACCACATGACCGTGTAACGGCCAGGCACGACGTCGCGCTTCGCCCTGAAGGCCGGCACGTAGAAGCTGTGGATGACATCGACGGACGTCATCGTCAGCTTGACGGGCGTGCCGACCGGGATGACGAGCTCAGCGTCGCTCCCGCCGTTCGGGTAGACGAACGACCACGACCACTGCTGCCCTGTCAGGTTGATGTTGATCGCATCGGCCGGCGGGGTGAGCATGTACAGGAAGCCGTGGAAGCCCCAACCGAACAGCGCCAGCAGGAACACGCTCGGCACGACGCTCCACGCGATCTCGAGCTTGGTGTTGCCGTGGATGTTCGCCGTCGGCTCACCCTGCACCTTCCGGCGGTACTTCCACATGAAGTAGAACATCACGCCCATCGTCAGCACGAAGAAGAACGTGCACAGGAAGACGATGAAATAGAAGAGGGCGTCGTGGTCTGCGGCGAACGTCGATGCGGCTTTGGGAAGCCAGAACGTGGCATCGATACCTGAGGCAAGCAACGTCGACTGCATGGTCTCTGACCTCACGCGGTAGCAGCGGTGAGCTTCTTCTCACCGCGCCGGAGCAGGAAGATGGCACTGCCGAGGGTCAGGACAGCCAGAATGGCCCCCAACCTCATGATTCCCCAAGCAAAGGGGACATAGGACCCCTTGGCGGGATCGTAGTGGAAACAACTCATGATCAGCTTGTCGACCGACGAGCCCACGCGCCCCTGCGAGGCCTCCATCAGCGCGAACTTCACGTCACGCGGAAAATAGGAAAGCCCATAGATGTACCTGGCGACCATCCCGCCCGGAGACAGGAACATGATCACCGCAGGATGCGCATACTCCTTGCTGTCCTCGACGTAGCGGTAACGGTATCCAAGCTGGTCGGTCAGCGCCCGGATGCTCTCCGCGCTCCCCGTCAGGAACTGCCAGTCCACGTCTCCACGACCGAGCGACTCAAGGTAGTTCTTCTGCTTTGCCTTGGCGAGCGTTGAGGTCTCGCTCGGGTCAAAGCTCACTGTCACCACCCTGAAATTCTCACCGGGTGCCCACCTGAGCCCCGACAGCGCGTCTCTCAAGAAATTGAGCTGGATGCCGCAGAGCATGGGGCAACCATAGTAGTTCATCGTCACCAGAACAGGCACATCACCCTTGATGACGTCTGCGAGTCGAATCTGCCGCCCATCCTGGTTGGTGAAAGGCAGGTTCAGGTCGACCTGCTGGCCGAGCTTCTCATCGACGCCGACCCCAACCAGCTCCGCTGGCAGCTCCTCGGCGCGCGCCGGCCCTGCGACCGCAATGCACGCGAGCAGCAGGGCGGAAGCCAAGAGGAGATGGAAACGGATGCGCATGGTTCAGTTCAGGCAGTCGATGAAGCGTCAGGCTTCGGGTCAGGGATGCGCGGGCGCGGGAACAGGTGCGGGATCGCCAGAGCCGTCTACGGCCCCTGACCCATTGGCAACCTGCGCTCCCGAACCCTCGACCGCCCCCGAACCATCGCCGAACCCGGGCGGGCAGGGCAGGACTTCAGCCCCTGCCGGCACGGTCACGCCCGAACCCTCCTCAGCAACCTGGAAGCCACCATCGGCGAGCTTCCAGCACTGAAGCACCTTGGGCGGCTCCGGGGGCGGCGGGGCGAGAGGGTGGCGAGCGAGCACCCCGGGATTCTCGAGGAGGCCAGCGATCGCCACATCGATGGGGATCTGGTACTCACCCTTGGCCGCATCGAGCACCGCAAACTGGCTCAGGTAGGCTTTCGCCCCCGCACTGACCTCGGCGAGCCGCGGATCAACCTGAGTCCAGTTCCGCTCTGCGCTCAGGTGCTCGTTCACCTTGTGGAACAACTGGGTCACCCCAATCGCAATCACAAAGACGGCGGCGAAGAGCACGACAACGACCACCAGCAGGCTCCTGCCGGGAGACGGGTCGTCCTCGAATCCCTGCGCGACTGAAGCCGGAGAGACCGACGCGTCCCGCCAGGCCGGGAGCCCATGCTCATCTTGGGGTGTGCTGATGCCCACGACATGGGACATCTTCACCGAGTCGTCTGTCTGACCAGGCTGTGTGCCGTTCGGTTGGTTGGTGGCGCTCACGACGCAGACCCCGTCAGTAGTTCTGGAAAGAAAGCGATTCTGAAAGCCGCGGATCCCGAACCGGAACCAGCGGAACCTTGCGAAGCAGCACGCCGACCATCGCCACGCACACCCCACCGACGCCCAGCATTGAGAGGGCGTGAACGGCCGTGAAGTGCGGACCGTGGTGCTGGATGGTCGGCATCACCTGCCAGAACAGGTCAAGGTAGTGCATCACGAGCATCCACCCCGACGCCACGAGCAGCGTGGTCCGGTTTCGCTTGATGTGGCGGGACATCATGAAGAAGAACGGGATCACGAAGTGCCCGAGTGCCAACGCCATGCTGACCTTGTCCCACCCCGTCTCAATCCAGCGGTGGGCGAACCACAGCGTCTCTTCCGGGATGTTCGCGTACCAGATCAGCATGAACTGCGAGAAGTTCACGTACGACCAGAACACCATGAACCCGAACAGGAACTTGCCGATGTCATGGAAGTGCTCTGTCGTGACACCCTTGAGGTGGCCTGACGCCGTGAGCGAGTGCCCGAGGATCGCCATCGTGGCAAAGAACGCCACCATGCCGCCGGCGAAGAAGCAGACGCCGAACATCGTCGAGAACCAGTGCGGGTCGAGCGACATCGACCAGTCAAACGCGGCGAACGTCACCGACAGCGCGATGACCGGGATCGCGGGGTAGCTGCGCGCCCGCATCTTCTCCGACAGGGCAAGGTCGCCCGTTCGATCCTGCGCCGTCGAGTTCTTGAAGAAGAAGTACGCAAGTCCGCCAAGCCCGATGAAGTAAAGCGCAGCTCGGCCCAGCCAGAACGGAACGTTGAGGTAGGGTTCCTTCGACTTCAGGATCGGATCCGCCTGGACCACGTCGTGATGCGTCCAGTGGTAGAGGTCGTGCGAGGCGAGCGCGATCGGCACGAACAGAAGCGCCAGCACCGGCAGCGTCATCGCGAGGATCTCGGCAAGGCGCCGAACCACAACGCTCCAGCCCGCGCGCGTTGCGTGGTGGATCGTGACGAAGAAGAGTGCGCCGACGGCCAGGCTGAAGAAGAACAAGTAGGCCGTCAGGTAGGCGTACGCTCCGTCACCGTGAAAGCCTCCCATGGCGAACGTGCCGCCAAGGCCAATCAAGGCAGCAGCGACCCCGACCACTGGGAGCTTGGACCATGAGGACGCAGCCGGGATCGTCACGGAACCGGCGTCGATTTGGGTTGCGGCGGCGTGAGCCATTAGCGTCTCCATCCTTGCTGCTGGGCGGCATCGGCCGGCACAACGGCCAGCGTCGTCGCGTGACTCAGCTGCAGCGCGCGGACATAGGCCGCGATCGCCCAGCGATCATCGACGGGAATCTGGCTCCTGTAGCCGGGCATTGTGTTGATGCCGTTCGCCACGATATCGTAGAGTTGTCCCACCGCGTAGGCCCGCTGGCGGTCTCCGTGCAGCGATGGCACGGCCCAGCTGCTGATGCGGGTTGGAACGATGCCCCCATTCTCAAGGCCGGCGAGGCCGTGGCAGGGCTGGCAGTAGATGTTGTAGCGCTCGTGACCCCGGTCGAGGAGGTCCTTCGTCAGCGGCACCGGCAGCTCGGTCGCCCAGGCGCCGCCAACCTTGCCGGCATACTTGTGCGGGTCTTCTTGAAGATGCGCATCGTCAGAGGCCGGGGACCAGGCAATCGTGCCTTCCACCTGCGGCCTCATGCCGCGCTTGTCAGCGAAGTGGGCCGCGCCCTCCTGACCCTGCACATACGTGACGTTGTCCATGTTCGGGTTCAGGTGGATCGGCGGCTCGCCTGAGGGTACACCGCGGCAGCCCGCGAGCACGCCCAGCGCGCCGACAAGCGCCATGACGGAGAAATGCTTGTGCATGGGGGTCACCTCACTCCTCCACAAGTTCGACGTGCTTGGCGCCGATGCCCCGGAGGAACTCCGCCGTGCCACCCGCATCGAACTTCGGGTCTCCCGCCTCGATCGAGATGAAGAACCGGTCGTCGCTCGCCTTCAAGAAGCGAGCCGAGTTGAACAGCGGGTGGTTCCAGCGCGGGAGGCGGCAGAAGCCCATGATGCTGAAGATGGTCGCGAATGCCGAGAAGAGCACCGACAGCTCGAAGATGACCGGCACATACGTCGGCCAAGCGAAGTAGGGCTTGGCCGAGATCACCAGCGGATAAGCCACCGAGTGGACCCACCACTGCAGCGCGATACCGGTGACCGTGCCGCTCAGGCCGATGCACAGCGTCACCCAGGGGAGTCGGCTGGCCGAAAGGCCCATGGCATCGTCGAGCCCGTGGACCGGGAAGGGCGTATGGGCATCCCAACGCGCAAACCCCGCGTCCCGAACCTTCTCGCAAGCGTGGTAGATCTCAGACGCTGACTGGAACTCCGCCAGCATTCCCCACGTGCGCGCTGCTGTATCGTTCGTGGCCATCAGTGCGCTCCTCCGTGAGCGTGGTCATCGTGATGGTGCGGGTTGGCCATCGGCATCACCGACTTGACCTCGGCGATCGCGATCTGCGGGACGTACCGCAGGAAGAGGCTGAACAGCGTCAAGAAGAGCCCGAACGTGCCAAGGAACGTCGACACATCCCAGTAGGTCGGGCTGTAGTAGTCCCAGCTCGACGGCAGGAAATCGCGGGTCAGCGTCATCGTGATAACGAACCGCTCGAACCACATGCCGATGTTCACGAAGATCGACGCGATGAACAGAACCGTGATGTTCGTCCGCAGCTTCTTCGACCAGAAGAGCTGGGGCGTGATCACGTTGCACAGCAACATCGTCCAGTAGGCCCACCAGTAGTTGCCGAAGGCGCGGTTGATGAAGGCGAACTGCTCGTAGGGGTTCCCCGAGTACCAGGCGATGAAGAACTCCATCGCATAGGCGTAGCCGACCAGTGTTCCGGTCACGAGCACGACCTTCGCCATGTTCTCGAGGTGGCGGATCGTGATCAGGTTCTCAAGCTTGAACAGCGACCGGCACGGAATCAGCAGGGTCAGAACCATGCCGAAGCCCGAGAAGATGGCTCCCGCGACGAAGTAGGGCGGGAAGATCGTCGTGTGCCAGCCCGGAAGCTGCGCCGTCGCGAAGTCGAACGACACGATCGAGTGCACCGAGAGGACGAGCGGGGTCGAGAGCGCCGCCAGGAGCAGGTAGGCCCGCTCGTAGTGCTGCCAGTGGCGGTTCGAGCCGCGCCAGCCCAGCGCGAAGAAGCCATACAGCGCCTTCGAGAGCTGTGTCTTGGCGCGATCGCGCATCGTGGCGAGGTCCGGCACCAGACCCGTGTACCAGAACAGCAGCGAGACCGTTCCGTACGTGCTCACCGCGAAGAAGTCCCAGAGCAGCGGGCTCCTGAAGTTCGGCCACATGGCCATCTGGTTCGGGACCGGTGCGAACCAATAGAGCAGCCAGACGCGTCCGACGTGGATAGTCGGGAACACCAGCGCGCAGACAACGGCGAACAGCGTCATCGCCTCAGCAGCCCGGTTGATGCCGGTGCGCCACTTCTGCCTGAACAGGTAGAGGACGGCCGAGATCAGCGTGCCGGCATGGCCGATACCGATCCAGAACACGAAGTTCACGATTGCCCAGCCCCAGGCCACCGGGATGTTCAATCCCCAGATGCCGGTGCCCTCCCAGAACAGGTAGGCAATCGACAGGCCGAGGTTGGCAAGCAGCAGCAGGCCAATTCCGAGTGTGATGTACCATACCTTCGGGGGCGCCTGCTCAATGGGGCGCGCCACGGCCTCCGTGACGGCATTGAACGACTGCTCGCCAAGGACGAGCGGCGCCCGTGAGTCGACGGGATCGAAGGTGGAGTTGTCCATGCCGGTGGATGCCATGGATTATCCGAGCTCCGGGTTGGGATTGCTGATCTTGGCCAGGTAGGTCGTACGAGGCCGGATGTTGAGCCACTCAAGGACCGCGTAGTTCTGGTCGAGCTTGCGCAGTCGCGACACCCGGCTCTCGGGGTCGTTGATGTTGCCGAACGTGATCGCCGAGGCGGGGCAGGCCTGGGCGCAGGCCGGCGTGATCGCACCGTCGGGGATGATCCCGTTGCCCAGCTTTTTGGCGTCGATGCGTGCGGAGTTGATGCGCTGCACGCAGTAAGTGCACTTCTCCATGACGCCGCGGAAGCGGACCGTTACGTCGTGGCTGCGCTGCAGGCGGAGCAGCGGGTTCGTCTCATCGTTCTCCTTGTTGTAGTTGAAGAAGTTGAAACGACGAACCTTGAACGGGCAGTTGTTCGAGCAGTAGCGCGTCCCAACGCAGCGGTTGTACGCCATGTCGTTGAGACCCTCAGGGCTGTGGACGGTTGCCGCGACCGGGCAGACCTGCTCACAGGGGGCCGTCTCGCAGTGGGAACAGGCCATCGGCTGCGTGATCAGCTTCGGCTGGTTCTCGTCATCGCCGACGAAGTACCGGTCGAGCCGGATCCAGTGCATCTCGCGGCCGTTCAGGACCCTCTCCTTGCCTACGACTGGGATGTTGTTCTCAGCCTGGCAGGCGACGGTGCAGGCGTTGCAGCCCGTGCAGGTCGTCAGGTCGATGACCATGCCCCACTGGTGACCGTCCTTCTTGTTCGGCTCCTCCCACAGGGACTTGAGCTTCTCCGGCGGCATGACGTCGCCCTTGCGGACCAAGTCCTTGTCAGCCGAGAACTCAGCGGCGGTCGCGTGCCGCGCGATGGGGCGGTCCTGCTTCTCGCCATCACCGCGCATCCGGCTGTGGTCCTGCGTCGTGGCGAGCTGGTAGGTCTCACCGGTGCGCGCCAGGGTTGCCCCCGCCGCAAACCAGGAGCCGTCGGCAGGCCGAAGGTCGTGCGAGTTCACGCCCACCTCGGCGGTGGCAACCGACGCCTTGAATGACCGGCCGTAGCCGAGTGCGAGAACGACCGTCCCCGCCGCCACGCCAGGGATCGCAAAGACGGGTACCGTCTTCTCCCGACCGTCGATGGTGAGCTTGACTCGCTCCGCGTGCTCGCGCCCGACATCGTCTGCCGAGCCGAAGCGGATCCCGAGCTCACGCGCCGTGGCGGGGCTCATGAGGAGCGCGTTGTCCCACGTGATCTTGGTCACCGGGTCGGGCAGCTCCTGCAGCCAGGCGTTGTTCGCGTAGCGCCCGTCGTAGGTCTTGTTGTCGAGCCCGAAGACGAGCTCAAGCGAAGACGTCGAGGGAGCCGGCAGCGGCTTCGCCGCCGCGATGGCTGATGCTACCTGCGTCCACTGGAAGTCGGGCGTCACTGAGGGGTTGGGGGTCTCCGAGAACCCTGCGTGGACGGTCCGCCGCCAGTCGCGCTCGAAATCGACTCCGCTGTAGTTCTTCTGCCAGGCGTCGCGGACTAGCTCGTATCCGGACTGCGCCGTGCCCGACTCGATCCTGGCGAGGAACTCAATCTCCGAGACGCTCTCGAACAGGGGGGCGATCAGCGGCTGCTGCACGCCCAGCGTGCCATCCCACGAGCGCAGGTCACCCCACGACTCCAGCGCGTGGGACATGGGGAGGTGCCACGAGGCCCGCACGGCCGTCTCCGACGGGTGGAAGCCAAGGTGGAAGCTCTGCTCGACCTTCGACAGAAGCGCGTCAAACCCGACGGCCCCAGGGCTGTCGTAGACGGGGTTCACGTCGACCAGGATCGCCGTCTTGACCTGCCCCGCACCGATGGCCTGGGCAAACTCGGCGGCCGTCCCGACCTGGACTGCGTCTGGCTCGGGCTGGAAGGACACGATGGTCCCGTTGGCGCCCACCGCGGCATTGAGCGCGTGACCGAGGGCATGGAGCCATGCGGGCTGACGCTCACCGACGATGAACACGGCCTTGCCGCGGCGGCCGGAGACGTCCTTGGAGATCGCCTCTGCCCACTTGGTGAGCGTGTCATCGGCTGCCGGGGCGAGAGCGGCGACAACGGGCTCGCTGCCGGGAGGCTGGTTCGATCCCTCGAGGAGCTTCTTGGCGAGGACGCGGGCAAAGGCACCGACCTGCGACGCTGAAACCTGGAGACGGTTGTCGGCGTTGGCCCCGGTGACCGAGAAGTGAGGCTCGATCACATAGAGCCGGTTCATGGCCCCGACATTGGCGTGGTCAACGGTCCTGCGCGCAGCGAACTGTCGCGTCAGCCGGGTTGAGTCGACGCCGGACCCCAGGAAGTCGGCGTCGAGCGATACCACCACATCGGCCTTCGACAGGTCGTACACTGGGTGGGCATCCCGGATGCCAGCGAGCGCGGTGCCCGACCGCGTGTTGCTCGGGTTTGCCAGGTCGTGCGAGAAGACCCGCGCCTGAGGGAACTTCGTCTGAAATGCCCGGACCAGCCGACGGAAGGTCGGGGAGGGCTTGGCGTTGATCACCAGCGCGACGCCGGCGCCGGCACCACGCGCCGGGCCCACCGCAGCCTCGAGCGCCCCCCACGCTTCATCCCACGTGGAGGATTCTCCGGCTCGCAGAGGAGTTCGGCTGCGATCGGGATCGTACATCTCGAGCACGGCGGCCTGGGCCCAGACGCCTGCTCCGCCGAGCGAAGAGGGATGCTCGGGGTTGCCTTCGATCTTGGTCGGCCGACCGTCCTGGCTCTCGACGAGCACGCCGACGACGGAGCCGCCAACGAAGAGGTTCGACGCAAAGTAGCGCGACTCACCGTCGACGAGATCCTCCGGCCTGCGCGTGTAGGGCAGGATGTGCTCCTGCTCCTTGCGGACGCAACCGGTGAGGGTGCCGGCGAGCGCGGTCGAGGCGCCCATGACTCCGAGGAAGTGGCGCCGGCTGACCGGATCGAGCGAAAGCGTCTCCGCACCCGGCTCGAACTCGCTGTCGTTGCCTCGAACGAGCCCGGCCTTCGAGGCCAGGCTGCGCCACATGGTCGAATTGCTGGAGGCTCCCTTCGTCATCGGTGACACCCGGAGCAGTGTTGCGGAGGTTGAAGCTCAGCCGCCTTGCGGATGCGGTGAGGATCCTGGTTTGGATCGTAGTTGGCGGTCGCAGCGTCCCACGCCATGTTCGTCACCTCGGACTTTGGCCGGAGGTTCGGCGTCGGGTTGCGGTGGCACTCAAGGCACCAGCCCATGCTCAGCGGCTCAGCCTGCGTCACGACGGGCATCTGGTCGATGCGACCGTGGCACGAGGCGCACCCGACGCCTGCGGCGACGTGGACGCTGTGGTTGAAGTAGGCGTAGTCGGGAAGCAGGTGCACGCGAACCCACTCGACCGGCACGTCGGCCTCGTAGCTGTGGCGAACCGGAGCCAGCTTCGGGCTCTCAGGCAGCACCTGCGTGTGGCAGTTCATGCAGGTCTGGGTCGGCGGGATCGCTGCCAACGCGCCGTGTTCGACGGTGTTGTGGCAGTACCTGCAGTCCATGCCCATGTCACCGGCGTGCAGCTTGTGGCTGAACGGGACGGGCTGGGTCGGGCGGTACCCGACATCGGTGAACTTGGGGGAACCCCAATACCACAGTCCGAAGGTGATGCCGATCACGACGACCGGGACGGTCGCAGCGATGGCCACCGGGATGCGGTTGGACCAGCGGGGGAAGATCTGTGCCACGGTCGCTACCCTCGACGAGAACGGGAAGTCCCCAGGAACTCAGGGCGGAGGTCGAACCCTCGGCCGGTGACTGAAGCCTCATTCACCGGGTTTCGTGTTCGATGGGAGAAGGGTCACTCAAGTCACTGCCACCGCGGCGGGTCCCGCCTCGCTGTCGCTTGGGCAGGCTCTCGC
This sequence comes from Bradymonadia bacterium, assembly GCA_044376025.1. Classification (GTDB taxonomy): domain Bacteria; phylum Myxococcota_A; class Bradymonadia; order REDH01; family REDH01; genus JBILLP01. The sequence continues at coordinate 2,933 of JBILLP010000028.1, read as the reverse complement.
TCGCGGTGCCGGAAGGGGGATCTGGAACCTCCCGACCGGCGGGCGCGTCGTAGCAGCCACGCATGGGGGTCGCAACATAATTTCTGACTTCCCGGGGGCCGTCCCGGCGAGGTTACGGGGCCTTGCAGCCTTCGGCCCCGGGCAGCCTGCGCGATTCCGCCCAGGCCATCCGGGCCATGTGCATCGCCTCATCTCCGGCATGCTCGCCGGTCAACGGATAGATCCCTCTCAGCTCTCCCGTGTGATCCACCAGCGCCACCCTGCCGCCCAGCCTGATCCATCGACCATCCGCCGATCCTGGCTTGGGCGGTGCCTTCGACTGCACGAAGGCCGACATCGCCTCACTCACCCCGGGGCTCAGCGCCACGTCGACGATTCCGTCCGTGCGATCGGCCGGGTCCGTCGTGGCGACCGATACCCGCAGCACGGGGATCTCGAGCCCCTGGTGCGCGAACGACTTCACGAGCTGCCCCGTCACCTCTCGCGTCTCCGCGCAGCTCGCCTCCGCGGGGCACTCCACAACCACCAGGTAGGGGTTGCCCCGAAGCGATCCCGACGCAATCTCGCCATGCGCCGTGCGTCCCTGCCACGCCGGCATCTGCCCCAGCGCGGGTGGAGGGTCCGGGATGTGGCGAAGGAAGGGCCGCGTCAGCGGCATCAGGATCGCGAAGAAGAGGAACATCGAGAGGTAGGGGTACCGCCCGATCGGGCCGGTCCTCGCGAGCAGCTTCTTCACCCTCTCATCGAACTGTGCGCTCGCCTCTGTCTGGACCGGCCCTGCGCTCATCGCGGCAGCAACGCGTCGACCGCGATCGCCAGCGTGAGGATCGGCAGGTAGGCGATCGAGGCCAAGAAGAAGCGCCTCGCCCAGCGCTGTGTCGGAGCCGGTTCGTAGCCGCGGAGGCAGAGGACGAAGAACCAGACGCCGGCGGCGGTCGCGACCACGAAGTAGAAGAAGCCGCTGATGTGGAGCGGCACCAGCATCAGCGACACGGGGACAAGCAGGAAGCTCGAGATCAGCGCCTGGTGCTTGGTGCTCTCCTCGCCGTAGACGCTCGGCACCACCACGATCCCCGCGGAGTCGTAGTCAGCCTGTCGATAGAGCGAGATCGCCAGGAAATGCGGCAGCTGCCACAGGAACAGGATCAGGAAGAGGACGATCGCAGGTACGCCGATCTCGCCGGTCGCTGCCGCCCAGCCGACCAGGGGAGGGGCGGCGCCCGGGACGGCTCCGATCGGGAGCGACCAGGTCGTCATGCGCTTCGACGGCGTGTAGATCCCGACGTAGCCGAGCAGGGCAGCCAACGCGATCGCCGCAGTCAGCGGGTTGACCCGTGTCCAGAGGATGGCGCAGGAGGCCACCCCTGTCACCAGCGCGAAGACAACAGCCGTCGCGACCGACATCCGGCCAGACGGGAGCGGCCGGTTGCGCGTCCGGTTCATGTAACGGTCGCCATCGCGCTCGATGATCATGTTCCAGGCGTTCGCGGAGGAGACGCTCAGGGTCAGCCCCAGCATGGTCCAGAGCCAGGTGGACGCGGGGACGCCTCCCGGCGCGAGCCACAGCCCCCCAGCAGCCATCACGAGGCACATGGCCACGATGCCCGGCTTCGAGAGCGCCGCGAGGTCTTTGATCTTCTGCTTCACCCTGCGCTCCGCGCCGACTGGGCTGGATTCGCTACGGGCAGGACCAGACGAAGTCCAGTTGCGCGGCGTCAGTCAGTCTCGAACACGATCGTCATGCCGGGGGAGCCGACGATCTCCTCGTCAACGGCCTTCCCTGAGCGGTAGAAGGTCGAGTAGGTCGAGTCCCCATCGAGGTTTCCGTAGGCGATCCCGGTGAAGATGGCCTGGTTCGTCCGACCGGAACTGACGTACTGGTAGGCGTAGTAGACCGGGTCACCGACCGAGAAGTTCAGTGCCTGCCACGACGGCTCGCCCTCCCAGGCGCTGGCCGGGACCACGAACCTCTTCGAACGCAGATCGGACGGGCTCGGGGTCGGACCCACCGAGTTAGGGAACTGGTGCGCAAACAGCACGCCGGCAGGATCGTACCGGTCCGTCAGGTAGTAGGCGACCGAGCCGTCGAACAGCTTGCGGATGTTCATCGTCGCCTCCGTGGTCTTTGCCCGGAGCACGTACTTGAGGAACGCGGGAACCGCGACGGAGGCGAGGACTCCGAGGATCGACACGACAATCATCAGCTCGATGACGCTGAATCCGCGAGGGTTTCGGGGCTTCATGGGAGTTCCTTCAGGACGCGGGGATCCAAGGGCCTTTCACGGCAACCACTAGAGGTCGGCCGTGCAAGAATCAAGCCGCACCCGGCACTTAGGGCCCTGCTGCACGCTCCCGCGAGCCCTCACGGGTTCCTGTGCGGGCAACGGCTCCAGCCGACGATCCGAGGCTGCCCCGGTGCCAAAAACGGTCACCAGCGGCGACAGTTCGTGCACTGTCAGCCCTCGCCCTCCTCGTAGGCCCGGTACAGGGCCACGACCGGGACCCACACGACCAATGCGACGGCGAGGTGCACAATCTGCATCCATGAGGGAGCGCTCATGGCAATGTTCACGTAGCCCACGAGCACCTGCAGCAGCATTCCATGCTGAAGCCCCGCAGCCGCCCGCCGGCCCAGCGCGTTCGGCGGAGCTGCCTTGATCCGCCCGGCCCAGGTCCAGAGACCGCCTGCGATGCCGACGGCCAGCACAGGGTGGACCCAGCGGATGCGCTCGAGGAAGTGCGCGTCAGCTGCCGTGAAGCGCGCGAGCGTCTCCCCAAACGCTCCTGCGATCACGGGGAACAGCGTGTCGCCCAGCGCGGTCACCGCCCCGGTCGAGCAGGCGACGCAGAAGGCGAGCGCCGCCGCGAGCACGCCTCGCCGCGAACCTGCGTGCGGGGCAAGCGGTGCCCCCCGCGAGGTGAGCGAAAGCGGG
>JBILLP010000371.1:0-4147 GCA_044376025.1 Bradymonadia bacterium | reverse complement strand
ACCCGACCCCGAGGAGGGCGAGGAGTCCGTGTCCCTGAAGGGCAGCAGCGCCGGGCCAGACGCGCCCAGCCGTCCCTCTACGATGAGCCCCTCAGCGGCGGGAACGGCCGCCAAGAGGCCCATGCTGAGTGCGACCCCGCGCAGCCGCCCAGGCGACCGCACCGGGCCGGCGGCGCACAACCTACAGCTTCTCGAGGAAGGTCCCGTCGATATCGAGCCCGGCCGACGACGCCGTGACCGCGTAGGTCTCGGAGTCGCCGTCGACGCGGATCGATGCCGAGTCCCCAAAGACCGAGACGGCGCCGCTTGCCGACTCCGAGCCCCCATCATCGCTCAGGGTGCCAGAGAAGCGCCACTCGCCGGCGAGGGCGCTGAGCTCACCCGAAGCGGAGCGACCGGAGCTGCGGGTCGCCGTGCCTATGAGCCGAGTCGCCGTGCGGCTCGTATCGCCGAACTCGTCGACGTATTCGCTGACGATTGTGCCGTCGAGCTCGACCCGATCCTCATCCAAGGTCAGGTTGAAATCATATCTAACTGTCTCACTGTCACCGAACTCCGGATCGCTCCACTGCTCCGTGCAGTTCAACGAGCCTCGCGAGCCGTCCATGACCACGACGCAGTTGTCACTGAGATCCCAGTTCCCGACGATTCCGAAGTCGGAATCACTCTCCGACTCTCCGCATCCCCCAAGCAGGGCGAGGCCAGCGACCAGCGACCAGACTGCGAACGTGTCTCGACTCTTCTTCATGGCAACCTCTCACGGGTTCGAGCCTGTTCGGCAGACGCGACGAACGTCCCCGCAGGCCAATGGGTGGACAAATGGTTGAGAAAGGATGGGTCGCCCACGCGGGGTCACTGCCCCTCGCAGGCGCCGCGCAGCGACGAGAGCAACTCGACGCTCGGCATCGAGCCCGAGCCGAGCGACTTCAGGGGTCCAATCGGCAGATCGCCGAGGCCGCTGGCGGTGTCCGAGGCGATCGAGGACAACGTGCCGCCGATCTGCACCGACTCCGAGAGGATCGACGAGATGAGTCCCGGGATCGCGTCGAGGTCGGCGATCACCTGCTGCGCGAAGCTCACGCCCCCGACGACGTTGATGCTCGTGTTCAGGATGCCCGTAAGGCTGCCGCGGGCCGCCCGCTCACCGTCGCGCCGCGCCTGCCTGCCCGTCTCTCGTGCTGCCGTCAGGACTGCCTCGACCTCGCCCGGCAGCGCGGCAAACGACTGGATGGTCGACGAGATCGTCTCGAGCCGACGCGTGACCCGCTCCTTGCTCGCCGGTGCTGCGAGCACCGCGATCAACGCAGGCCCCGGAGTCGCGAACTCGCGACCGGTCTGAAGGGTCGGAAGGAGGGAGCCGTCGGTGAACAGCTCGACGTCAGACTGGATCTGCCGGCGCTCGCGCAGCCCGCCCAGCGTCGAGGCAAGGGACTGCGTGAGCTGGCCGCGCTTGTCAGTCGGTGCCGCGCGGATGCCATGGATCTGCTGCGCGGCCCACCCCGCGTCGGCCGGGTCGAGCGCCAGCCAGGGCGCGAAGAGCGCGGCGTCGGCCGCGTTCGCCGGGTCTGACGCGGTGAGCTCCAGCCTCAACTGGAACAGCGACCCCCGCAGCGCGTAGAGCGGCCTGATCACCGCCCGCACCTGGTTGAGCACGGCGCTCGACGCCCCGGCCTCGATCGGCTGCGAGAACCGACCGGCCCCCGAGAACCCGCACAGCAGACTCCAGGCCACCAGCGTGCCCGTCACAACCCCGGCACGCCTCATGGCTCGGCGCGCAGACACACCCAACTCTCGTCCCATGCTGACGCCCTCTCGTGACAAGCCTGCCCTCAGAATCGGGTCGGCCACTAGCTCGCCTCGACGAAAGAGGCAACCATTTTCAACCATGTTGCGCCCCATGCAGAGTGGCGCTCTACCATTGCGGGTGTTCCGCTTCGGCATCGAGCGGACCAATGTGCAGAGGGGGTTGAAACGTGATTTGGTCAAATGAAGCAGGCATCCTCCCCCTCCCCCTTCGCCAGGCGGCTGTCCGAGGCCCGCGCTCGCGCCCGGCTCTCGCAGGCGGAGCTCGCAGCGAGGCTCGGGGTCGCTTCCGCGGAGTCGATCTCTCGCTACGAGCGAGGCGTGCGAGAGCCGAGGTATGGTACTGTGGTCCGGATCGCCGAGGCGCTCGGCATCGACGCCTCGGTCCTCGTCGGCGACCTCGATGAGCCGCGGTCGTCACCCGAGCCCTCGCCCGAGTCGCCGCCGCCGCAGGACACTCCCGAGAAGCTGGTCTCGAGCGCGCGGATCGCCCTCAAGGACATGCTCGTCGAGCAGCCGCAGGCAGCGGCGTGCGCGGCCGTGGCGGTCCTCGCGATCGCCAAGCTCTCGAAGTGAACCCTGCGCGAACCGCGCCGGGCTGAGAACCCGCTGACCGGCGATCCGTTGGCACAGGCGGTAGCCTTCCGCCGCCGCTTTCCTCGAATCCCCATCCGGCTTAGATCCAATTGGAGCCGTCCGGGCTGCCCAACCGTGATCCCGGCGCGAAGGCATGGCAGGCTTGCTCCATGGTGACACCGCCCATGAATCCCGACTCCCCGACCCGTCGCGGCCCGTGCCGCGTCCTGGCATGGCTCCTGCCGGCCGGCCTCGCCGCGCTCCTGGCCGCCTGCGCCGGCTCCGACGCCGGCACCGGCGGCGCCCCCGACGACACCGGCACGCTCGACGCAGGGGCCGACACCGGCGGCGCCGACACCCGCCCCGACGCTGACACCGGAGCCGACACCGACGGTTCGGGTACCGGCGACGAGGCAGGAGTCGGTGAGCCCTGCACCGACGATGACGCCTGCGCCTCGGGCCGCTGCCTGGTGCTGCTCGACGCCGCCGACGGCATCTGCACCGACCTCTGCCGCACCGCCGCTGACTGCCTCGACGGCTTCGACTGCGCCGGCGTCGTCAACTCGGGCGGCGACCTCGAGCGGCTCTGCCTGCCGACCGGCTTCTGCGCCGACGCCGACGGCGACCTCTTCGGCCGCGGACCGGGCTGCCGGGCGACCGACTGCGACGACGCCCGCGCCGACGTCAACCTCGCGGCCCCGGAGGTCTGCGACGGTGTCGACAACAACTGCGACGGCGCCATCGACGACGCCGACGACCGGGTCGGCGACGCCTGCGACACCGGCTTCGAGGGCCTCTGCGCCGCGGGCCGCTTTGCCTGCGCCGGTGGCTCCCTCGACTGCCAGCCTGAGGTCGAGGCATCGACAGAAGCCTGCGACGGCCTCGACAACGACTGCGACGGCTCGGTCGATGAGCAGGCCTCCGATGTCGGCGGCGACTGCGACTCGGGCGCCCCCGGCGTCTGCGGACCCGGAGCCTGGCGCTGCGAGTCGGGCGCGCGGTCCTGCCGCCCGGTCGCGTCGCCCGGTGCAGAAGTCTGCGACGGCCTCGACAACGACTGCGACGGCGAGACCGACGAGGCCACGCCCGACGCGCCGGCCTGGTACGGCGACAGCGACGGCGACGGCTATGGCACCGGCATCGCAGTCCGGTCGTGCGCGCAGCCCGAGGGTACCGTCGCCAACGCCGACGACTGCGACGACACGAGCGCCGCCGCCTCGCCCGCCGGTGTCGAGCTCTGCGACGACCTCGACAACAACTGTGACGGCGAGGTCGACGAGGGCGGCATCGGCGCCCGCACCTGGTACGATGACAACGACGGCGACGGCTTCGGCGCCGGCCTGCCGACCCGGGCCTGCCTCGCCCCACCCGGCGCCGTGCTGATCGACGGCGACTGCGACGACCGCAACGCCGACGCCTCGCCGGGCCGAGCCGAGCGCTGCGACGGCGCCGACAACGACTGCAACGGCGAGACCGACGAGCAGCTCGTTGAGGTCGGGGCGCGGTGCGCCACCGGCGAGTCGGGCGTCTGCGGCCCGGGCGTCTTCGCCTGCCGCGGCGCGCTCGGGCTTCGCTGCGAGACCGAGACGCTGCCGACGGCAGAGGCCTGCGACGGCCTCGACAACGACTGCGACGGCACCGTCGACAACGGCGCCTCCGGTGTGGGGGCCGCGTGCGAGAGCGGCGCGCCGGGCCTCTGCGGCCCCGGCACCCGCGTCTGCGACGGCGCGGCCGGGCTGCGCTGCGTCTCGACCGTCGCGCCTACCGG
>JBILLP010000370.1:0-4150 GCA_044376025.1 Bradymonadia bacterium | reverse complement strand
ACCTCCTGCAGCACCGCGGCGTGGACACGACCGACGCAGAGGCGAAGCGCGTCGGGCGCCTTCTGCATGACCGACTTCAGGATCTCTCGTCGGCGCGCGATACGTCGAAGTACTTCGTGAGCGCCAGGTGCGACTTCAACAAGAGTCGTGTGGAGATGATCAAGGGCGAGAAGACCCAGGTTCATGATGTCGAAGTCCAGTTTCGCCAAGGGACGCGCCGGTTCGCCGTCGCCGTGTCCGACGCGAAGCTGTCGGATGACAAAGTCAAGTAGAGCCCCGTCGGGGGGGCATCGCCACCATCAAGGTTTTCTGCGGACATTTCGTCTCGCGATACGGAGGAGAAACCATGATTCGGATGAAGTTCAGCGAGCCGTTTTCCAAGGCCAACGATCCCGTGGACCACAAGAACGAGTTGACCGACATCGTGCGATTCTCGATGCGGCTTCCGTTCAGTGGCGCGCTCTTCAGGAACCAGTGCGGTGCGCTGGAGATCGAGATTGAGCGCGTCGCGGAGACCCATGAGGAGTACGAGGTCCTCGCCAGCCGGTTCCTGTTCGGCAATCGCGAAGGAGGCGAAGGGCACGGACAGGCGATCGTGGACAAGGCCGAGGTGATCATCATCAATCCGAACAGCGCCGAGAAGGAGAAGATCCAGGGTCGCTTCACCATCGGCAAGGCTCAGGTGGTCGACGTGTCGATCATCGACGATGAGTCCAGCAAGCCGAGGGAGACCGTCCGCATCGTGTGCACCGACGTCAAGTACAAGGATGAGGCGTCGGGCGCCGCCGCCACGTCCCAGGCCTTCCTCGTGCCGAACTTCTGAGGCCGCGGTACCCGTTTCAACCCCCAATACCAACACGGTGAGACCATGCCATACTTCAAGTTTTCTGAGCAGAACATGGGCGGAGACATCGAGGGCGGACGCGAGGGCGACCTGCCTTCGTCGGAGCAGCTCAAGGTCGCCGGACCGAGCTTCTCGTCGCCGATCAAGGCGAATGGATCCAGCGCCGGGGCGCCCGCCTACGGCTCGGTCTATCTGTCCCGAGAGCTGCCCCGCCCGGCCTCCAGTGAGTTCGACGGCAACCTCAAGCTCCTCTCGGTGGCCGACAAGGCCCGCGCCTGGACGAACCAGAGGGGCCAGGACTCCGCGTGGTCGAAGCTGAAGCTGCACTACGACCAGATCAACCACGAGAACAAGTGCGAAGACCTCCAGGTGATCGAGCTCGAGCGCGTCGTGGTCACCGAGTGGTCGCTCAGCTGGACGCAGGGCTCGTCTCGCGGCGTCAGTGAACAGCTTGCCGTTCGGGCCTACAAGGTCAAGCGCACGGTCGATGCGCACAAGGCTCAGCTGACCCTCGACGCCGTCGAGTCTCGATAGTCGGAGGCCCGGGCACATGTCGTCAGAGGCCATCAAGCTATCGTCGGTAGATGGGTGGTCGTCTGTCGCGGGATACGTGGAGTCGATCACGCTTCGTGAGAGATTCGGCGCCGTCCCGGTGCTCCAAGTCACCGCGAGTCGGACCGTGGGCGGGGACCGATGGTCGCCCGACGACCTCCTGGGCAAGGAGGTCAACCTCGAACTGCCAGCGGCACACGAGGTCCAGTCCGACTCGGCAGGCGCGCGGAAGAGGATCTTCAGCGGGAAGTCCACCGGCTTCCGGCTCCGTGACGGGTTCTTCGACATCGAGGCCCACCCCAAGCCGTGGGCGCGGGTGAGGACGCTCCGAACCCGCTCCTTCGGCGGTGAGATCCGGGCAACCCCCATGGCCCGGCTGCGTGGCATCGCCTCCGTCCTCGATGGAGACGTCGCGAACAGCCAGCTGCTCGATCGCAACGTCGAACATCTCCTGCAGTACGAGGAGTCGGATTGGGACCTCCTCGTGCGCGCTTCGCGGGAGTGCGGGGTCGCGGTCTACGTGGATCCGACCGGAAAGGTCACACTGACCAACGGGTCCGCGGGATTGGCTGACCCGGTCGAACTTCCGGAGCTGAGCGTGTTTCGCGTCGAGTCGGTGCTCGGTCGCGCGCGCTCCGTCCGGGCTGCCTCCCGGAGCTGGGCGCTGGAGCGGGGCTCCGAGGTCCAGAGTGATGCCGAGCGCGGTGCGTCGGGTGGCGGAGGCTACGTGAAGGCCGCTGCGCAGGCCGCGCCCTCGGAGCCGTTGCGCCGGTATGGTACCGGGAGTGCCACGGGCGCTCCCGACGCGACGGTGGCAGACCGACTGTCGTCGGGGGCGATGGCCTCCATGGTCATGGTGGTCTTTCGCACCGATGATCCGACACTGGCGCCAGGAAAGCGGTTTCGCTCGTCGCATCCCGCGCTCAAGGGTGAGTCCACCTGGCTGGTTCTCGCGCGGGAACTCAATGCCAATGCACAGTCGAGGCTTGATCCGCGGCAGTTTGACAACAAGGTCTGGGCCATCTCGGCGACGGGTGGTCTGCCGCGCTGGTGCATGGGCGACTCCGACTTCGACTCCGAGTTCGAGAGCGAGTTTCCCGCGTGGTGTCGGACACGGTCGGGCGCGGTGCCGTCCGGGGCAATCCACGCGGGACGCGTGACGGATACCCAGGACCCAACGCGAAGAGGTCGGATTCTCGTCCGCTTTCCGTGGCACGGCTCCTCGGACTCCGCGGTCCGCGGGGTCTGGTGCAACGCCCTGCAGACGCTGGCCGGCATCAAGTCCGGAAAGGCGCACGGGACGTGGATGCACCCGCAGGTCGACGATTGGGTCAAGGTCATGCTCGACCCGCGCGAGACGGGCGCTCCCGACATCGTCGGTACGGTCGTGTCCGGCGAGTCGAGCCGTGTGTTCGATGACAGCAAGGTGGTCTCGAACACCGAGACCGATCACCTGATCCTGCAGACCTCGTGTGGCATTCGGCTCGTCGCGCGCGAGAACCCCGGCGAGCTCACCTTCCTGGTCGAGGACGGCGGCGTCGAGAAGGCCAGGCTCACCATGCTCCGGACGGGCGACATCGAGCTGCACGCCGCACAAGACCTCAAGCTCGTCGTCGATCGTCATGTCGACGCCAAGGTGACGGGCAACGTGACGACGAACGTCACCGGAAATGTCGACTCCAAGATCAGCGGCAACCAGACGGCCGCCGTCACCGGCAACCTCTCCGAGTCCGTCACCGGAAACGTCGAGAGGAGCACGTCGGGGAACCTCACCTCGAAGGTCATGGGGAGCGCCAGTGCGTCGGTGACCGGCTCGACCGACGTCAAGCTGGCCGCGTCAGCCGATGTGGCCGTGGCGGCGAAGGCCACCGTGAAGGCCGCGAGCGCGGCGCTGACGGCCTCGACGACCGAGATGACCTCCATGGTCACGGTCAAGGGCATGCTCTCGGTGCAGTGAGATGGAGTTCCGGGACGTCATAGCCGCGCTGGAGTCGGGAAGGATCCTCGAAGGTGTCGGCAACCTCGGGAGAGAGGAGCGAGAGCTCCGGGACGCCGTCCTCATGGCGGTTCGTTCCAGCCGTCCGTCCAGCGGGATTCTCGGAGACGCCGTCATCGCGGCGCTTATCCGCGCGCTGCGTGAGGCCCGGAGGCAGTTCGAGGTGCGAGAGGTGGAGTCGATCCCCGACGTCGATCGCCGGATCGCCGAGGCGGTCAGCGAGGGGTTGGCGCTGTGGGACGAGTTCGAGCCGCTCTCGAGCGGTCGGATCTTTGATCATGTCTCCTTTCCCGATGGCAGCCTTCGCAGCGAGCGTGAGCAGCGGCTGCGGGCCGCCGTCTCCTGCGGGCTCGAGACGTGGGCCCGAAGCAGTCTCTTCCCGGGGGTGCTCCCGACGTCGGCCGTGGTGGAGTTTCGCCGCCGAGGCCGCGACGGCTGGGGTAGCTGGACCGAGGTCTCGGGAAACGAGAACATCGGGTTCGACGCGCGCCGGCTCGGCAGCCTGAGGTCCCATCATCAGCTTCTCTGTCCGTGTCTGACCAATCATGTCCACGTCGCCGTCGAAGGGGAGTACCTTCGACTGGAGTGGGAGTGCGGCGACGGCGCCCTCGACCGACTCGCCAGCGCCGACGTGCACGCTCAGCGTCTGACGCTCTACTTCGACGTCAGTGGCGTGCTTGGCGAGTCCAGGGTTGCAGCCTTGACCGAATTCGCCGCGCTGGGAAGCCGCCCATGGCGTGTCTCGAGCGACGCGACGC
>JBILLP010000369.1:0-4163 GCA_044376025.1 Bradymonadia bacterium | reverse complement strand
CGGCTCGAACAGCATCGAGACGCACCCCGAGGACGGCCCCGACGAGCTGCGCCGCGCCGCGGAGTCGATGGGATGGCGCTTCGACTGCTGCTTCGACCCTACGCAGCAGGTGGCGCGTGACTTCACCGCCCGCTGCACGCCCGACTTCTTCTTGTTCGACGGCGGCGGTCGGCTGTTCTACCGCGGGCAGTTCGACGACGCCCGCCCGGGCAGCCCGACGCCGGTGACGGGCTCCGACCTCGCGGCCGCCGTCGATGCGCTGCTTGCGGGAGGCCCCTCCCCGGTCGAGCAGTGGCCGAGCCTGGGCTGCAACATCAAGTGGCACCTCGGCACCGAGCCGCCTGACGGCCTGTAGGCGGCGCGGAGCGCGGCGTCAGGAGCGCCGCACGACCTCATCGACCGTGTACTGCGGCTTGGCGAGCGAGTTCACGTAGAGCCGCCCGAGGTACTCTCCCATCACGCCGATCGCCAGGAGCTGCGCCCCGGCGAAGATCGAGATCGAGATCGCCAGGAAGGCGAACCCCGGCACGGCGGAGCCGTGGATGAACCAGTTGACCAGCGCGTAGATCGAGAGCGCGAGCGCCAGAAGCATCGCGGCGATGCCGAGTGCCGACGCGGCCCGCAGCGGAGCGGTGCTGTACCCGACCGCGAGGTCGGCGAGGTAGTTCAGCAGCTTGCGCAGCGTGTAGCCCGACCTGCCCTCGCGCCGCGGCGCATGCTCGCAGGCGAGGGTCATCGAGGGCGCGCCCGACCAGCTCAGGAGCACGTCGATGGCGACGCTCTCGCCCTGGTACCGCGCAAAGGCGTCGCGCAGCCCGACCGGGAAGGCCCTGAACGCCGTGAGGTCGGTCGCCGCGGAGAAGCCGAGGTAGCGGCGCAGCATCACCTTGGCGGCGCGCGAGGCGAGGTTCCGCCACGCCTCGTGCTGGAGCGTCCTGGCGATGCCGTACACGATCGCGCCGCGCTCACGCGAGGCGCGGACAATCGCGGGCACGTCGAGCGGCGCGTGCTGGAGGTCTTCGTCCATGGTGACGACGGTCGCACCGCGCGCCGCCCTGATGCCGAGCAGCGTGGCCGGGTGCTGGCCATAGTTGCGACGCAGGTGGATGGCCGTGACGTCGTCATGCCGCTGGGCGAGCGCCCGGGCGACGGACCAGCTCGCGTCGCGGGGCCGGTCGCACACGAGGATGACCTCATGTGTGAACCCCGACGAGGAGAGCACCTCGCGTACCTGCTCGACGAGCGCCCCGATCGTGGCCTCGCCGCCGTAGACGGGCACGATGACCGAGACGTCGAAGGGTGGGGCAGGTTCTGGGGTCGGCAACAGGCTCGCCACGCGCGGTCCAGGCAGGGGGTGCTGGGGACGTTCGAGCACGGCAGGTACGACGAAGCGATCGCACCGCGCAAGTGCGACGCGGTGGCAGGCGGCGGGGCGGTCCGGTAGAATCCGCTGGACCCGACGCGATTCGCCCCCGGAGGCACCATGAGTTCAACCCCGATACGGCCCGCGGCCCGCTCCACCTCGACGACGGGCTGCCGCCTGCTCTCTGCCTGCTGGCTGCTGCTCGCCGCGGCCTGCGGCGGCGGAGGGGGTGGCGGCGGCACCGGCGCCGATGCCGTGACCGACGGATCTACCGACACCGGCGACGCCGCGACCGACCAGGGCACCGGCGAGGACACGGGGCAGGGCGGCGATGACGGCAGTGGCGATGGCAGCGGCGATACGACGACCGAGACGCCGGTCGTCTGCCTGCCCTGCTCGTCGCACGCCGACTGCGGGGGTGAGCCGAACCTCTGCCTCGAGCTGCCGGCCGGTGGCCAGTTCTGCGGCCGCGACTGCGCGGGCCCCGACGATGCGACCTGCCCGACAGGCTCGTCGTGCCTGACGATCGACGAGGCGGCCGGGCTCTACCAGTGCTTCCCCGCCGACCTGCGCTGCGACGACGCCTGCGCCGGGGTCGTGTGCGGCGAGGGCGAGGTCTGCGACCCCGATGCCGACGGCGAGTGCGTCGCTGCGCGCGGGCTGTGCGACCCCTGCACGAACAACGAGCAGTGCGGCGGGTCGAACGACTACTGCGTCAGCTTCGATGCCGCGGGGCTCGACCGGGGCTGCGCCCTCGACTGCACCGACGCCGAGTGCCCCGAGGGCTACTTCTGCGCGACGGTCGGCACGGCGACGCCCCCGCTGCGGCAGTGCGTGCCGCGCAGGCTCACCTGTGTCGACCGCTGCAACGACGTGGTCTGCGGCGAGGGCGAGCGCTGTGACGAGCGCACGGGCGACTGCTTTGTGCCGGCGGGGCCCTGCACGCCCTGCCAGCTCGACACCGAGTGCGCCGGCAACGCCTGCATCGGCCTGCTGGGCCCGAGCTGCGGGACCGACGCCGACTGCCCGGCAGACTTCTTCTGCAACGAAGGCCTGTGCGTCTCGGGTCGCTGCGGCCTCGACTGCACGCCTGGCGAAGACGGCCAGCTCGGCCCCTGCCCCGATGGCTTCAGCTGCTACACGCTGGCCGGCGGGGAGTACCAGTGCCTGCCCTTCTTCCTCGATTGCGTCGATCTCTGCGCCGGCGTGAGCTGCCCCGATGGCTTCAACTGTGAGCACGCGACGGGTGAGTGCGTCCGCTCGAGGTCTGAAGGCTGCCAGCCCTGCGAGGACTACGCCTCGTGCGGCGGCCAGGACTCGCTCTGCACGAGCCTGTCGGTCGGCGGGGGCAACCTCTGCCTGCCGGGCTGCGGCGACGGCCGTACCTGCGCGCTCGGCTACACCTGCATCACGCTGAGCTCGACGATCGACGTCTGCATCCCTGCGAACGGCGACCTGAGCTGCGACCTCTGCGAGACGGCGAGCTGCCCCGAGGGCACTGCCTGCTCGCCGAACAACGGGCTCTGCTACGGGATCCCCGACGTGTGTGACGGCACGACCTCGCTGTGTGGTCCCGACGAGATGTGTGACGCCTTCGAGCAGAAGTGCATCCCGGTCGGGTATGCCTGTACATTCGCCAACCGCTTCAACGACTGCGGCTTCGATGCCGGCACCTGCACCGCAGCGCTCGACGGCGACCTCGGGGGCTGTGAGCCGAGCTGTGTGACTGACCTCGAGTGTCCCGACGCCCTGCCCTACTGCGACCTCTACCACGGCCTGCCGGGGCGGCTGTGCACCGACGCGCCGTCGGGCGGCGCGCCGACCTGTGGGCGCCTGCACCGGCAGCTCGACGACGCCTCGGTGCTGATCCCGATTGGCCGACCCTGCGACCCCGATGACCCCGACGTCGCCACCGCCTGCGGCGGCGACGCGCCGGGGCTCACCTGTGTGCGGCCCGACGACGCGGTCGGCGGGCTCTGCACCCTCGCGTGCACGACCGATGCGGACTGCACCGCGTCAGGCGCGCGCTGCCTCGCGGTCGACGGCGGGTCGTACTGCGTGCCGACCGCGTGCGAGTGTGCCGCGACGCCGACGCCCGGCGCCGGCGAGTCTGACGTACTGGGTGCGGCGCTCGCCCGCGCCGGCGTCACGCGGTGCGAGGCCGGCTGGAGCAGCGCTCAGCGGCGCGCCGCGCTCGGCTTCGACGAGGCGCACGATACCTTTCGGCTCGGGTCGCTCGGGCCGTTGATCGACGAGCCGCTGCAGGCGGTCGGCTTCGCACGCAGCCGGCTCGCAGGCATCGAGGCGGCGCCCGGCGTCACCGCGATCCCGGCGATCCAGGCGGCGGCGCGGGTGCTCGGAGGCACCTACGCGACGCTGCCGGTCGCGGAGCCCGCGGCCACGGCGGCCCCGCTTGCCGATGCGATCGCCGGGCTCCGGGCGGCCGTGGGCGCCGGGCCCGACCCGGGCCTCGCCGCGGCGGTCGCCGCCGTGCCCATCGAGGTGCAGGTCGCCGCGGCGCGCTTCGTGCTGCTGGCGGCGTCAGCCTATGGGTTGCAGCGCTCGGTGCTCGACTTCAGGGCGGTGCCGATCGAGGCACTCGTGCAGAACCTCCACGCCCTGGTGTTCGCGTCGAGCAGCACGTCTGCCATCGAGTTCGACGCCGCGACCATCAACGCGCTCCGCAGCGAGCGGACGATGCAGGCGATGCACCGCATCGCCGACGCCGCGGCGCGGCTCGCGGAGTCGATGCAGCGGGACCTGACCGCCGATCCCGCGCTCCTGTTCACCTACACGACCC
>JBILLP010000368.1:0-4164 GCA_044376025.1 Bradymonadia bacterium | reverse complement strand
GGGTGTGTCCGTCGAGGTGTTCGCCCGCGCCGCACTTCCAACCCGGCACGGCAACTTCGAGATCGTCGCCTTCCGCAACTCCAAGGATGGCCTCGATCACGTCGCGATCGTCAAGGGAAACGTCGTCGGTCGTGAGGCGGTCCCGGTGAGGATGCACTCCGAGTGCCTCACAGGCGACGTGTTCGGTTCGCTCAAGTGCGACTGCCGCGACCAGCTCGAGGCGGCCATTGCGACCGTCGCCGCGACCGAGTGCGGCGTCATCCTCTACCTCCGGCAGGAGGGTCGCGGCATCGGGCTCGCCAACAAGGTCAAGGCCTACAGCCTGCAGGAACGCGGCCTCGACACGGTCGAGGCCAACCGACACCTCGGTTTCGATGACGACCTGCGCGAGTATGACGTCGCAGCCGGCATGCTGCAGCTCCTCGGCATCGCCTCCGTCGACCTCATCACGAACAACCCGCGCAAGCTCTCAGGGATTCGTGACCATGGCGTGACGGTCGTCGCCCGCACCCCGATCCAGCTGCCTGCGAACCCGCACAACCGCTTCTACCTGCAGACCAAGAAGCGCAAGTCGGGTCACCTGCTCGTCGTCTAGTCTTCAGCGCAGCCGGATCGCCCTGCGGAACACCCCCAAGATGCCGACCCCGCAACCCAGCAGCAGCAGGATCGCGGCCGACGCATGCTCTGCGCTGCTGCCGGCGTCGGCCTCGATTTCGAGCCCATTCCAGAGCCCGTGCAAGAAGACTCCCGCTGAGAGCGCGGCGACCGGGGCAGCCCACCTGACGGCTCGAGCGCCATGGCTCTTTGCTGCGCCCAGGTAGGCTCCCACCATCGCTGACGAGATGCCGTGCACCATCGTGCCGAGCACCACGCGGAGCTGCACCTGGTCCCACCAGGCGGCGACGCCGTCGAGGCTCAGTGTGGCCGTGAAGTAGAGCAGGTTCTCGACCGCGGCGAAGCCGAGACCAGCCGCGGCGCCGAACAGCACGCCATCGAGCAGATCCTCGACATAGCGGGTGGGGTAGAGCAGCAGCAGCGGCAACGCCTTGCCGATCTCTTCGAAGAAGGGCTCGATCAGCGCCCGCTGTGCGACCTCATGTCCGAGCAGGGTACCGAGCGGGCCCGCCGCCATGAAGACGAAGCCCTGGCTCAGCCATGCTCCGGACACCAGGCCCAGGAGCCCTCCGGCGATGATGTTGGCCGGGAAGATCACCGCCCACCGGCCGCGGGGCGCGTGCAGCCGTGGGCGCGGAGCACTCGTGGCCGGTGCGCGGCGCGCCTCGCGCTCCGTATCGCGACGCCAAGCCCACGCGTACCAGGCCCGGACCGCGTAGCCGACCAGCACCGGGACCACCGCAAATGCGAAGCTGAGCAGCAGCGCACTCGTCGGTGGATGCGAGATCACGGGGTGGCTCCGAGCCGCTCGAGGGCTGCCCGTGCCTGGCGTGCCGAGGAGCCGCTCGGAACCAGCCGCAGCACCTCGCGGTAGGCCTGGATCGCGCCGTCGTTGTCCTGGGTGGCGCGCCTCGCCTCGGCGAGGCCGAGCCAGGCTGGCACAAAGCGCGGAGAGCTCGTGACCACCCGCGTGAAGCGCGCCTTCGCGAGGTCATGGCGACCCATCGCCGCAAAGGCTCGACCCACCCCGGTCTGCGCCTCCTCCGAGGCAGGCCGGATATCGGCGGCCGTGGCATAGGCGCTCAGCGCGTCGTCTGGCTTGCCCGCTGCGAGCGCACGAGCCCCGGTCGCGAGCAGCCCGTCAAATCTCGAACCTCCGGGCGCCGCCGACGGGGCGCGCCGCGCGGGTGGCTCCGTCGGGGCGAGGTCGCGGGGCGGGCGCACGGGCGCCGCAGCCCGCGCCGCAGGGGGGCGCGTGGGCGACGCGGCCGAACCTGCCGCGGCAGCGGCCTGCGCCTTGACGGCGACCGGAGCAGCCAAGGCCCGGGACTCTGCGGGATCAGGTGCGGCTCCTGCGTCGCGCTCGGCCACGCCGGTGTCGGTCACCTGGGCGGCGGATCCCTCCGCGACGAGCTCAGCGGCCGCGCCCGAACCCGCCCGTGCAACCGGACCGCCCGATCCGACGGGCTCCGCCGCCGCGCTGGTCGCGGCAGGGGTCTCGCCCGGGGCATCCCGGTTGAGCCACCAGACCAGGGCCATCAGGGCAACGAGCACAAAGCAGCCGAGCACGAGCGCCTGCCTGCGCCGTTCGGTGGCGATGCCGAGGGCCTCGAGATCGTCGTCGTCGGGTTCGCTGCGGCGTCGTGATCGAGCGAGCGTGTCGGGGCCTCCTCCAAGGTCGAGGTCCTGGTCGAGGCCCGGGCCGTCCTCGTCGCGCCGGCGGGCAGCGGTCCGCGGTCTCGACTCGGCTCGCCCCCGAGCCGCCGTGCGTCCGCGGGGAGACCCGTCTGTGTCGTCGAACGGGCCGTCCCCGAACAGGTAGCCGTCACCGGAGCGGTCTGGCAGAACATCGATGCCGGGCCCGTCATCGTGCGTGAGCGTGAGGCGGGTTGTCTCGAGCCGCCGGAGCTCGCGCGCCGGCTGCGCGGGCAGCGCTGGGGTGGGGCGCGGATCGGGGCCGTCGATGGCAGCGATGCCCATCGGGTCGGTCCGGTGCCCGGCGCCCGGTGCAGCGCGGTCGGGTGGGGCGAGCAGCACCGGAGCCTCCTGGATGCGCGTCCAGGAGCGGTCGGTGCGGGGTTCGTGTTCGTCGTCGGCCGGTCTGCGCGGGTCGCGGGAGCCATGCTGGGGCTGTTCGGGGACCCCGATCAGGCGGCCGGTGGTGTGGTGCCGGACGACCCATCTCCGGCTTGGCCCCTCTGGGCCGGCCTCGAAGACCGAGCCGCAGTTGGAGCACTTGAAGCTCGTGCCCTCCGGGGGAAGGTCCTCTTCGGGGACCTCGAAGACCGCGCTGCAGGCTGGGCAGGCCAGATCCATCGGGCGTCTGCTCAGGGCTGGACGCGTCGCCGGATGATGGTCTGCGGAGGCTCATCAGCCGGGGCCGCCTCGCCGGAGCCTGCGGCCGGTGCGGGTTCTGTCGGCTGCGCTGCGGCGGCCGCGGGGGCCGGCTCGGCGGGCGGAGCGGGGAGCGTGACCGACGCGGGAGAGCCGCCTGCGGAGCGGCAGGTCACGGCGGTCGACTCCGCGCGGGGGTCATTGAGTGCCCCGTAGACCCCCGCGAGCAGGCAGATGACCTCGCGGTTGTTGGGGGCCATTGTGGCCGCCTGCTCGAGCGCACGCTTGGCCCCGGCCGCGTCACCGTTCGTGAGCGACGTGCGGGCCTGGTAGAGCATGACGCTGCCGACGGCGCCGGTGTCGGTGTTGCCCTGTGTGGCCTGCGCGGCTGCCTCGGTGCCGGTCGGCCCGGGCTTGGGGGGCGGTGGGGGCGCCTCGGTGACCGTCGGGGCGGCGTTGCCCGGCCCGTACTGCACGGTCTCCGCCGGCAACTCGCGGCCACTCTCGTTCACGAGCTTGGCCCCGCTCTCACGGCTCTTCGACAAGAACGGAACGACGCCGCTCAGGTCGACCGTCCCCGACACGTGGAGCCCGATGACCAGGAAGAAGGGGAGCACGATCAGCGCGACATAGCCCAGGATGCGGGAGAGGAGCTCCTGTCGGCTCTTCTGGACCTCGGGCGGCACAAGGCGCTGGAACTTCTTCTTGTCTTCCTTGGCGGCCTCCGCCTTGGCATCACGCTTGGCAGCGGCGCCGGGCGGCGTGACGGGAGCATCGGGCGAGACCCCGCGGTCCTCGCGCGCCTTCATGAGGCGCTTCTCGGCCTCTGCCTTGAGCGCATCGACCGTGGGCGGGGCGGCTTCGCCGCCGCCCGGGGGCCGGGGAATCGCCGAGACGCCGAGCATGGTCTTGCGGCCGCTTGGTCGCACGTCGGCAAACTCGGCAGCCTCAAGCAGCGACGACCATGCTGCGCCGTCCTGCGAGACCTCGATCCCGTCGAAGGACTCGCGGCCGGCGAGCCAGCGCTTCAGCGACTCGATGTCGGCGAAGTCGAGCGTGAGCCCCGCGTTGCGGGCCTTCCACTTGGGGCCGTCGACGGCCTTGCGGCCTGTGAGCGTCGCCGGGCGATCGGTGACCGCAGACGTGGGTCCCGTCGTTGAAGGCGAAGCCACCCCGACGGCCGCGGCCGCCGAGGCAAGCGCCTGTGTGAGCTCA